>JAYWGI010000492.1:0-12899 GCA_043779025.1 Myxococcales bacterium | reverse complement strand
TCGGAGCCCGACACCAACGCACGCACCAAGGCCCAATTTCGCGCGGTGTCGAAGCGAACCCAAATCCCGTTTTCGCCTTGGCCTAGCCCGTGCTTTTCAAAACGAACAAAGCCTGGGCTCCGGACTGGCCGCCCATTCAGGTCGGTCACGAAGAAGAGAACATCGGCGTCGCGCCCGGTGCGATGGGACGCATGCTTGGGCAACAGCGCGCCGCCAAGGGGTCCCGAGAGGTCCGCGATCACGCAGGGAGCAATAGGCGTGCCGACTTGGGCGCACGCTGCCTGCAACGTGGCAACCATGCTTCGGGTGCCAAAAGCACGTTCATCATTTCTGAGCCGCTCATAGCCGGTGCTCTTGTTCTCAATGGGCACACCGCGTGTGAGAACTCCGTGATGTGGAAGCCCGACAGAGCCGGTAGCAAAGGGCAGAGAGGGGTTTGGGAACGAAGTACAGCCCACGCAGAGAATCAGAGCGAGAGCCCTCATGCACGTGCGACGTGGTTCTTCATGTTGCTTTCTATCACGCCCACCATGGCCTCGCTCTCGTAGGTCGGCGTAAGCGCGAGTTTGCCGTCGTCCAGCGTGAGGTAGCCCAAGTCTACAAAGGCACGATAGGCGTTCTCGATGGGAGGTTTGGCGATGGATTCCTTAAGCTCAACCTCGCCTGCAAAGTACATCTTTTCGCCAAGCGACACCGCGCGCTTGGACAAGTCCGCGATAAGCATGGGGCCCTTTAGCAAGGCCAAAAGAGAGCGCGCTGCAATGCGGTAGCTCTCTGCGAAGTTGCGCAACATCAGACAATAACCGATGAAGCGGAGCAAGCCCTCGCCCTCAGTGGTGCGCCAGGAGGCGGTGTCGCCAGAGCCCACGCGTTGCAATTCTCCGTCCTTCTCCATGGCGCTCAGCGTGTGCTGAAAGTTGGTCTCAAAGCTCGAGTCCGCCGGGAAGCTGAACTCATATTTGAGAAATTTCGAGAGCACTTGCACGCGTTCGCGCAGGCGCGCTTCGGTTGCCGATGCCACATAAGGAACCATGCGTAGCGGCGGCGTGTCTTCGCCCGTGGCGATAACTGAGGCCACCACCGCGCGCTGCAGAAAGAAATGCACGATGAGGTTCTTCGAAAAATCCAAGTGCAAACGGCGCTCCGGTTTTACCGCATAGATCGCGTCGTGCGAGGCGCGTTGAAGCTCGACCTTGGTGCCGCGCAAATCGGCCGGCACGTGGATGTCGAGGTGCCCCGCCTTGAGGAACAGATCGCAAGCCTCACGGATGCTCTCCGGGCGAATGCTGCGATTGCCCGGAGGCCACGCGGACGGCGCAAAGCGCGCTCCCGCATCGCGTAGCGCCAACGCCAAACTCTCGCAACGACTGAGGAGCTCATTCATCGTGATGCCGCGCGAGGGGTGCGTGAGGAGCACCAGCGCGACCATCGAGGCCGGTGTGACGGCTGTCACACGGTTGATCTCATTCATGACGCGGTGCCCGAGACGCAGCACATACTCCTTGCGAGACGCCGCCGGAAGCGTGGAAAACCACTGCTCGTCCTTGCCCTCAGGCAAGACTTCGCGCAGCAGCAGCGGCTCGCCGATTTGCACATTCACCCGCCCGTAGGTGCCGAGCAGCAGCTCTGAGCGCGACAGCAGCGCACGCATGCTCTCGCGCGTCTTCTCGCCGCCTGTCAGTTCATGCGCGTAGGAGTCGTCCTCCACCACGCGCTCGTAACCGATAGACACCGGGCAGAAATACGTAGGCTTGCCGCCGCTTTGCGATACCGAGGCGTCCACGATCATCGAAAGCAAACCCACCTTGGGAGCCAGCAATTTTCCTGTGCGCGAGCGTCCGCCCTCCAAGAAAAACTCGATGGGGTAGCCGTCTTTCAGGATGCGCCGCATGTAGGCGTCGACCACGGCGGCATAGAGCTTGTCGCCCTGGAACTTGCGACGAATGAAGAATGCGCCACCTCGCCGGAGCAATGAGCCCATCGGGAAAAAGTCGAGGTTGTCGCCCGCTGCGATAATTGGGGCAGGGAAGCCGGAGCGATGCAACACCTGCGACAACAAGATGTAGTCCACGTGCGACTTGTGACTCGGCAAGAGCACCAAGTTTGCGTCTTTGCGCAGCTCTCGCAGACGCGCGATTCCCACCGCGTCGACTTCGAGTGCAGTATACATGCGACTTGCTGCCTCGTCGAAGGCGCGAGCAAACGCCTCAACGACCTCGGACGACTGGCGCGACTCCAGTTTGCGGAGCATGTCCTCGGCACGATCGATGAGCTTCTTCCGCTCGCTTTGGCCCTCTCCCGCCATCTCCGCAATCACGCGCGAGAGCTTGGGGCTTCGGAGTACTTGGCTACGCACGCGGTCAGGGGAGCCCGACTTGGTGAGGCTCTGGGAGCCCGTGCGCTCGCGCTCGATGCGCCTCCGCAGGGTGGCCATGGCCTTGAGGGCGATCTCCTCGTCGCTGCCTTCCGGGTGCTGCGCGATGAGCTCATCTAAGCGCACGGCCTCGCCCGAACGCACGTCGGGGAAGCCGCCTACAATAAGCGCGCCGATGGAGTTGCGTACGTCGGCGGGTAGACCGCTGCTCTCGATGACAGAGCGCAAGAGATGTGCGGAGAACGAAAGACCCGGGCGATTGCTCCACACCAAGATCTCGGGCGCCAGCGAGATCGGCGTGTTGCGGCCGCGTTGCGCCCGGACCAACAGGGCAAAGTGCTGCATGGCGGCGTCGTCGTTCACCGGGCCTGCGTCTACAAAGGGCAGAAGCAAGTTCTTGCCATGAGCTAGCGCTCCAACCGCCTGCGTGCGCCCACTTTGAACACTGGCGCGCCCAAACATGCGGCCCGGGAATCGCTCGAACTGCGACCACGAGGCAGGTGCGAAGAACGATGCGCTAAGCTCGGGCAAGCGGTGTTCACGGAGCACAACGTCGAGCGCGTAGGCATCGAGCGCAGAGCTGCTGGCGAGCACGTGCACCACCGCGCCGGCATCGCTGAGCGCGCGCTGTCGCCGTACAAAAAGGTCGTTCGACCCGCGTGAGGTCCACGCTCGTGCGATAAAACGACTGAGCGCGTTCTGAGACGGATCCGGAAAGAGTGTAGTGATCATGTTTTTCGAACGCGCGTAGAGCGGGCAGCCGCGGAGAAACTAGCCACCAAACGTGGTCTGAGCAATGGTCACGATCCGCTTGGATGTGTCGGAGTTTAGCCCCGTTTTGTTCGCAAATGGCCAAGTGAATCCGATTGGGGCTACCTGGTTGCAAGAGAGCGAAACCAACAAATCGGACGATGGCGCATTCTGCGCGCTTTGAAACGCAAAACCGAACTCGGCATACATGCAGCCACTTCCACCGGGCCCATTGGGCGTTGCAAAGCCGCTCTCCTTGCCAAGCACGTCGTAGAGATCGTTTTTGAGCGAGGCATCGTTGAGCGTCATCCACCCCAAGATTCGGAAGTTGTGAAAGCGCGCAACCTGGGCTTCTTGCACTGCGGGTTGCGACCCTGGAATCAAGCCTTGAGGCAACAGGCCCGAAGGCAACAACAGAGCGCCGGCTTGCATCCACTGCTGAATCTGCGGAGGCAGAAAATTGGTTCCCTGAGATGTGGTGGGCGCCGCTGGGGGCTCATAGTTCTGCAGGCGGAACATGGTCACCTGCGCGCCTTGATCCTTCCACGCCGAGAAGGGCTGCGAGATGCCTGCGCATCCACTCAGAGAACCCAACGCGAGCACCGAACCGAGAGTCACTAAAACAGATGGGATGCGCATGGGTGCCAAGGTGGCCTGAAATCCGCACGTGCGTCAACATCCCGTGACCTGCTATTGCCCGCTACCAACCATGTTTAAAATCTTGCGTATCAATCATGTCGCGGTCTGCGTGCCCGACTTAGATGCCGCAGAGAAAAAGTTCCGCGCGCTGGGGCTGGTTCCTTCGGGTCGCGAACTTGTCGCATCGCAGCAAACCGAGGTGTCGTTCTTCCCCATCGGCGAGAGCAACATTGAGCTCATCAAACCCGAAGGCAACGCCGGACTAGAAAAATTCCTAGAGAAGCGCGGCCCGGGCATTCACCACATTGCACTCGAAGTCGACAACCTGCAGAATGCACTCAGCGTGCTCGCAGCGCTCGGCGTGCAACTCTTGGACGCCGAGTCGCGTGCAGGCGCCCACGGCACCAAGGTGGCATTTTTGCACCCAAAGGCCCTCGGCGGCGTCCTGGTCGAATTGGTCGAGGTTGCCGCACCCCATTGAGCGGACTCACGGACTGCCGGCCATAAAACCATGTGCGATTGGGCGTGACGTGGGCGCGCCCGGCCGTGTAGCTTGGCGCTCGATGAAGTCTCCGATCGTTCCATCCGCGTTTGCACTCGTTGTGATCACGTCGCTCGCGTTTGCTCCAAGCATTGCGTTGGCCGCGCCTGAGGCTGCTGCCCCAACGACTAGGCAGGCTGCCGCGCCCAAGCAGGTGAAAGCCGTTGTCTTCAATGAGGCGGAGCTGCTCAAAGCCGCAGCCAAGGCCGACAAGGCCGGTGACACCAAGGCAGCCGTCGCTGCGTGGGAGGCTGCGCATGAATTTGGCGCGCAAAAGAATAAGCTCAAGCCAGCCACCGTGTTCGCGCTGGCCAAAGCGTACGACGCCGACAAACGCCACGCAAAGGCGCTTGCTAAATACCGCGCCTACGTAGAGCTCGCCAACAAGGGGCCGGGCGCGAAGGCGGCCAAGAAAGACTTGGATGCATCCGCTGCACGCATCGCCGAGCTCGAGGCCATGAAGCCGAAGCTTGCCATTACCGGCATGTTCCCTGAGGGTTCCCTTATCACCATCGACGGCGCCGAGCTAAAGGGCACCGAGACCACGGTGGCGCCTGGTGTGCATGTTGTGAAGATCACGAAGGACGGCTACGAGCCCTTGGAGTCCAGCGTGACTGTTCCCACTGCAACCGACACCGCCGTCGCTCTGACGCTCAAGGCGTTGCCACCTCCGCCGTCTCCACCACCGCTCCCAACGGTGGGTGCCCCGCTGCCTCCGCCTGTCGCCGAGACGCCCGTCGCGTCTGCGCCCAAAGCAGCTCAAGACCGAACGGCCGCCTACGTTACGGGAGGTATCGCCTTGCTCGCTGCGGGCAGCGGCACAGCGTTCGGTTTGATGGCGCTCGCACAAAAAAGCGACTTCGACAAAGCGCCGACCAAGGCCACAGCCGATCGCGGTGAGAATTACAGCTTGGTGGCCGATATGTCATTTGGCTTGGCGCTCACCTTTGGCCTCACCAGCGCGGTGTTGTTTCTCACGGACGACGAAGAGCCTGCGGCGGCCACCAAAGCGGCGTCGCGAGGCGCCTACAAGGCGGCCACCAAGCTGCAAATTCGACCTATTCCCATGATCGCTCCCGGTGTTGCTGGCGCAGGGGCCACGTTCCGCTTCTGAGCGTTAGAGAAGGAAAAACCACCGATGAAGCACAGTCCTAAATTCCTTTTCGTATTGCTCTTGGGCGTGTTCGCAGCAGCTTGCCAGCTCGCCGTGGACTTTGATCGCAGCAAGATTGCCACCGAGTCCATGGACTCCTCGGTCATCACGCCAGCCAACACCCAAGACACGGGCGTGGCACCGACGGATGCCGCAAAAGCTGACGCGGCAAGCGAAGTAGATGCGGCCCCGGCAGCGGATGCAGCCACGACGGTCGACTCGGCCACCGCGCCCGCGGATGCTGCCACGATGGTCGACTCGGCCACCGCGCCCGCGGATGCTGCCACAACCGACGCTGCATAAGAGGCTTCAAGCCCTACCGCTCTAACTCCCGGGTTTGCGTTGTTCTGCAGCGCAAACCCGGTTTTTTCTTGATGTTCTCGCGCGAACGGCGCACAAACGTAAACCCTCCGATGCCAGACACCATGACGCAAACGCCCGCCAACTCCCACGCGATCGATTCCGCCCTTTTGGGCTTGGAGGACGATGAGTCCGGCTCGCGGATTGTGCGCGAAGAGCTCAAGTTGCTGAGTACGGTGAAGACGGCGCTCGCTGGTGCGCGCGCGCGCGCGGAGGCTCCAGATGAGCCGAAGGACGACGCGCGCCTGCTTGAGATCCGTGAGGAAATTTCGACGGCGCGGCCGGACGACTTGCCCGCATTGTTGGAGCAAATGCACAACCTCGGAGCACTCCGCGCCCAACGTGGCAAAGGGGTTGTGGGCGTTGTCGACCCGAACTCGCCCTACTTTGCGCATCTGCGTTTGGAGGAGGATGTCCCGAACGGCAAACCCCGCAAACGCGACTTGCTTATTGGCAACAAGGGCTACGTCGACAGCGCGAGCGGCGTGCGTGTGGTGGACTGGCGCAACGCCCCAGTGTCGAAGATTTTTTATCGCTATGTTGAGGGCGACGATTACGAGGAAGAGCTCGGAGATCGCATTGTGGAGGGCAGGGTGCTGCTGCGCCGAAGTGTGGCCATCGTTGGCGGCGAGCTACGTCGCGTGAGCACCCCCGAAGGAGTGTTCTTGTGCGACGCGCAGGGCAAGTGGCGCCGCTTGGACCCAACCCGCGCCAAGCTGCGCACAGAGGGCACCAAGGCCAAGCTCGGCGACTCCAATGCCGATGGGCTCACGCGCGCCGACAAGGTGCTGCCAGCCATCGCCGCGATGATCGACAAGGAGCAATACAATCTCATCACGCGCCCAGGCACGGGCATCATTGCCATTCAGGGCAGCGCCGGCAGCGGCAAGACCACCGTGGGCTTGCACCGCGTTGCATATCTTGCCGAGACAGACCCGGTGCGTTACCGCCCGGAGCGCATGATGGTTGTTGTGCCCAACGAGGCCCTGATTCACTACGTGCGCCGCGTGTTGCCAGACTTAGGCGTCGATGGCGTTCCCGTCACGACCTTCAGGCGTTTTGCGACCCGAACGGCCGTGGGCTTGTTCCCCAAGTTGCCGCTCAGCATCAGTGAGGAAACGCCCACGGTGGTCACGCGCGCAAAGCAACACCCGGGCATGCTGCGCGTCATTCGTGACGCCGTCGAAGAGATGGCGAGCGATGTGCGCGCGCGCTTGGACGCGTTTGCGGACAAGTGGGCCGGGGCAGGGACCGTGGTCAAGGCATGGGACAAGACCGCGGGCGACGCGCTTGAGGTTCGACTCAGCAACCTGTCGGCGTGGGCGGACGGAAACAAGGACTTGGGCGTCAGCGCCAAGAGCTTGTCGCAAGCCACGTGCAGCGCGCTTGAGGCCTTGCTCACTGACGCCCGCAAGCAGGCGCGCGCCGTGCTCTCGACCTGGGACGAGGTTCTCACCAACCGCGGTCGTTTGGCCACGCACATGCCTGACTTGAACGAGATGCAGATGAACCAAGTGCACGCGTGGTGCGTGCGGCAAATGCGCGTGCGCGCTGAGGGCGAGCGCGACGGCGAAACCCCATCCGTAGACACCGAAGACTTTGCGATTTTGCTACGTATTTGGCAAGAACTACGCGGAGCGTTGCTGGGTTCCGACGAGAAACCCATGCGCTTTACACACTTGCTCGTGGACGAGGTCCAAGATGCAAGCGCTGTGGAGTTGCGCGTCTTGCTCGACCTCACCGGCAAGGAGCCGGCCGCCACGTTGGCGGGCGACGTGGCCCAGCGCATGCTCGACGATGGCGACGATCGTGGCGAGTTCAAATGGAGCGATTTGCTCAGTGAGCTTGGCATGGAAACCGCAGCCATTGATCCGCTCAAAGTCAGCTACCGCAGCACGGCGGAGATCACCTCATTCGCACGTGGTGTGCTCGGCCCGCACGCGCACGACGCGGAGCCCATCGCCACGCGTCACGGGCCCATGGTTGAGCTCTTTCCGTTCTCGTCGCAGGGCGAAGCGGTGGCCTTTTTGGCCGACGCTCTCAAGGAGCTTTACGCCAGCGAGCCCAACGCAAACGTGGCCATCGTGGCGCGCTTTGCGCAGCAGGCGCAGGTGTACTTTGAGGGCCTCGAGCGCGCCGAAGTGCCAGGCGTACGCCGCGTCGCCAAACAAGACTTCTCATGGGAGGCCGGCGTGGACGTCACCGACGTGCGCCAAACCAAGGGCTTGGAGTTCGACGAAGTGGTGTTGGTGGATACCAACGCCGCGAGCTACCCAGACGCCGCCAACACGCGCCACGCGCTCTACGTAGGCGCCACGCGCGCATCGCATCAGCTCTGGTGCATCGCGAGCGACAAGCCCTCGGTGCTCGTCGAAGAAGGTATCAAGGCCGCACACGCCCTGGTTCAACCGGCCAGCTGAACGGCAGGCAAACACCTTGTGGATAGAGGCCGGCCGCCCAGTTTGGGAGGTCGGTTTCGATCCCTATGCATTAGTTTACATAATGTAACTTATGCGAAATGAACGACGGGAATCGGCCACCTGGCGGACTTCAACTCTGGCTAGAGTCGGCCGTACTTGACGACGTCGGCCAGGAGCAAAACCGCCAGTGAGACTGTTGCTAGGAAGACACGTGTGCACACGTTGCGGGATAAAAACTCGCCCCTTAGCAAAAGCGGAAACATGGCAGACACGCACGAACATATGCAGACTACACAGGCAACAAAGGCCACGCAGATTCCGAACCACGGGCGACCAATCCAGCCATCACCATACATGAACATTCCAAAGAAAAATAGTGGAGCGATAATCAGCGCGTGAACGATGAGCATCAATGCCGCTGCTGCCTTGCGGATACCGTCGCCAGGCCCCTCGGTGCAAAAATTCGCAAGCAGATCCCGCATTTCTGGTGAGGCGCCGGCCGCATCGCCCTGCTCTGCTTGCTGATTTTCCGGCAACGGTCTCATCTGTGCGTCTCACCTTAGCCGAACGCTGGTCTTGCCACCAGCCGCGCATCCTTGCATCTTGGTCCTATGACTCGCAGCGCCGTTTCCCCGACAGGTTCGCCAGAATCGCTGTTGTGCGTTCGGGCAAAGTCAGGTGCCGATGGCTTGAGCCAAACGGTCGAGGAACTCGTTTCGGCCAAGCTCGTGCGCAGCGTGGTTGGTACTGTGCAGGTGTCGTCGTCAGGACCCCGACTTGAAGGATGCCGACGTGGCGCTGGGCGAGCTGTTCCCTGCGCTGTAGACCAGCCCAGGCGCAGGATCACACCTAGCATGTGTTCACCGCGCAAGAATGGCTGCCCAATAGCGACCCCGTTGACGGGCTCATCGCAGGAACGGCCCGGGCGCTGGATGTGCCGCTGATCACGCGGGATGCGTTGCTGCAGGCGCTGCGCGGGCTCAAGTGCGTTTGGTGAGATGAGTCTTGGGCCGCCGGTCGCCCGATGATTCGCTCACGGACAAGGCGATCAAAATTAGAAATCCCAGCATCACGCCGATGCTGCAGAGGAACGCGCGCGCTGCCGTTCGACGGGTAAAGAATTGGCCACAACGAAAGAAACCCACAACCGCCGCTACGATTGAGTACATGCCGAGTACACACATGCCGATAGGGATGATGAGTATGCTTAGGTCCGTGGCATAGGCAGCCCCCACAATCACGGTCATCAGCAGAAGCAGTGGAGCGACTGCCATGTGAAACAGCAACATGACCACGGTCGCAAATTTCAGGAGCAGATCACCCCATACGTTAATCGATACCCCAGCAAGAATTTGTGCAAATTCCCTGGTAGAATCGACTGCGTCGCGCTCCTGCTCTGCTTGCTGCTTTCCGTCGTGTTCATTCATCGCTTGTGACTTGTCGATCAGCGCCCCAATCCGTCACCAGCGCGGTCGAATCACCACAAGCCAGCGGCGAGCTCCTCCGCACCCGCCGCCGTAGCGCCCGGAGCGTCGATGTCCACAGCCCACAGCGCTCCGGCGTTTGACATCGCAAAGATGCGGCCTTGCCAGACCGTGGGGGCGCTGGAAAAGCCCGTGGCCATGTCGATGCCGTCGATGGGCTTGCCCGTGGTTGGCGATAGCAGATAGAGGCCGCTGCGGGCCGTGCCGAGCACCAAGGCACCTCGGCCAAAGGCGATGCGTGACACGCCACCTTCGGGCACAGGCGCGCGCCAGAGCTCGTGGCCGGTGCTGGCCTCGAGCGCCCAAATGCCGGTCATGGTGGTGATGTACACCACGTTGCGCTCACTCACCAGAATGCGATCTAGCTCCGCGGCGGTGCTTGCAGACTGCACCGACGCCGCGACCATGTGGTCGGGCTCGTGCCAGAGCGATACGGCCACCGCGCCTTTGCAGTCGGGGTTGGTCCAAACGCGCGAGCCCGTGGCTGCGTCTACTGCGACCACGCCCGTCATGCTGTTGCCAGCGATGACCATGGTGCTGCCGCCGGATTGCACCACCACGGGCGTAGTGTCGGTGTCTGTGTGCTGGCCAATGTCGCGGTAGGTTTCGGACTCCTGGGCGAGCTCCACGGGCGCCCAGGTTTCGGCTCCGGTGTCCAAGCGGTAGGCGGCCAGCGTGCCGTCGGAGTGTCCGACGAACACACTTTTGCCGTCGGTCGCGGGGCCGGAATGGCCCGCCAAGCCCATGCCGCCCACGGGTGGCTTGCTGGCCTGCCAAAGCTTGGCCCCGGTGGTTTTGTGGATCGCGTAGAGCGCGTCGGCGCCGTTCACGAACACCAGTGTATTGCCTGACACGATGGGCGCGCGCGTGACCTCAGCGGTGGTCGGGTAACGGTACATGGCCACGCCGTTGTGCGCGTGTACGGCGTAGAGCGCGCCGTCGTGCGAGCCGAAGTAGACCGCGTCAGCACCTGCATCATACACGGGTTCGGACTGCACCGCGGCTTCGGTTTCGAAGCGCCAAATCGTGCTGCCGTCGCTGCCGCGCAGCGCGTAGAGACCATGGTTGCTGCTGCCCACGAACACGCGGCCGTGCTTTGGGTCTACCGCGGCGGAGCCTGTTTCAAAGGCCTCTACGGGCTTGCGCGAGTCGATGCTCAAGTCTTTTCGAAACGCCACCTTGAGCACGCCTGCAGGCCGCGACATCCAGGTAGGCCCCTCGGGGCGCACGCCATCGTTGCCAAGCGCGGAGCGTGTTTGGATGGCGCCGCAGCCCGCAAGCAGCAGCGCTGCAAACACCGTGCAGGATGCAGCGTTCAGCAAATCAACGCGCGCCACCGAGCTCACGGGTGGCCTTGGCCTTGACCCGCCATGAGCGCTTCAAGATCCATGCCCTCCGGCAAGCCCTGCATGCCGCCCATGCCTCCCATTCCACCAGGCTTTTTGGTGGGCACCAGCGACGGGTCGATGGCGCGCAGGTGATCGTCCACGGCGGTCGACAAATACGCGAACGCCTTGCCATTGCCAATGCTGTCGCGAGCCTTGAGGTACAAAGCCTTGGCGCCTTCTTTGTCGCCCTTCTTCTCGAGCAAGCGCGCTTGGTTGTACATGCCCGACTCTTTGGCGCCCCCGGCCGACAGGCCCTCGAGTTCCTTGTAGAGTGCAAGGGCCCCTGCACTGTCGCCCTTGGCTTCGGTCACTTGCGCCGCGCCCTCGGTGGCTTGGGCTTTGACGCGCGCGTCCATCGCAGCAAGCGTAGAGTTCTTGACCTTGTTGTATCCTGCAAGCGCCGGGTCCTTGTCGCCCTTGTCGGCGAGCAAAGAGGCCTGCGACAGCTCGGCCAAGATGGCAGCTCCGGTGCTTGGGTACTGCGCGATGACCTCGCCAAGTTTGGCAAGCGCCGCGTCGCGCCGAAGCGCGGCCGTGGTGAAGGTCTTCATGTCCGTGTCTTCGGGGGCCGTGGCCATCACCGGCGCACTGTTGAGCTCCAGGGCCTCGGCCAAGACCACGGAGGCTTTGGTGTCTTTGGCGGCTGCCAATTGCTTGGTCACACCGAAGCCCACAATGGCCAAGGCCGCGATGCCGGCCGCGCCCCAAACGACTTGACTATGGTTTTTGACCCACTCCATCGCGCCGCGTGAGCCATCCAAAAAGGCATCGTGCAAAGGCTCTTGCGGCGGCGCTACGGGCTCGTACTCGCCGTCGGCGTCATTGCCTTCGCCGTCGCTGCCCACGCTGGCGGCACGCTGCTCTTTGGCGAGCTTCTTCTTCTTGAGCTTGGTGCCAATCGCCTCGAGCTTGCGCGTGGCCGCGGCCTCAATGCCCGTGTCGGCTGCCGCAGCACGACGCGCAGCAAGCTGGTCTTCTTCCGCGCGCGCAAGTTGCTCTAGCTGATCGGTCTCGGCGAGCGCATCTACACGGCGCGCGATATCGGCGGGAGCGCCAACCTTCGATTCATCGTGTGCGTGGACGACTTCATGAGCCGCCTCGACCTCGGCCTCAACCGCAGCGGTGGGCGCCACCATCCCTTCGGAGGTCGCCGCGTCCTTGGCGGCTTCGAGCGTGTCGGACTCAGCAGTGGAAAGAAGATTTTCGTCGCTCACGGCAAGAACTTGTACCCGAGCGGCGCGATGAATTCCAGCACTTCCCTACTTCTCTACGAGGCCCAACTTGACCGCAATCTCCGCCAATTTGGGGTCTACATCAGGCAGGGCCAAATAGCTGCGGGTTGCACGCAGTACATTTGCGCGCGCGCCGGCCCCCACGGCCCCCAGCGCTTCCAGTTCCGGAGCTCTTAAATTCACGTAGGGTTCGTGCTCGTAGACGGCCGCAAGCGCGTTCGCAGTGCGTGCGTCTTTGAGTGAGTAAAGTTGCCGCACCAGCTCGGCGCGCAGCACCACATCGTCGAGCGATGCCGCAAACTCAGGCGCCGCATCACGAGGGAATTTGCAAGCCATCAAGCTCATAAGCTCAAGCTTGCGCGGCATGCTGAGCTCGGCCCGCGCGCGCCACATCGCTTGCAAGTCGGCGTAGCTCCCCTGCCCCTGCGCGGCGCGTTGCAGAGTGCTGAGCGCACGCAAGTTGGCCTCAGGCGCGTGCATGGCCGCAAGCAGCATGGGCTCGGGCGCGGAAGCTCCACCCGCGCGCGCAAGTGCGACTGCCAGCCAAAGCTTGGTGCT
>JAYWGI010000491.1:0-12934 GCA_043779025.1 Myxococcales bacterium | reverse complement strand
GCAAGGTGTTCGGTTCCACGGCGCCGGTGCCGTAGTCGCCTCCAGGCGCGCGCCAGTAGTTCTTCATCACCGCGTTGGGATGCGTTTGCGCCCAGCTGGAGCCATAAAGGTACTTCATGGTGCCGTCCCAGCCCGCATGAAGCACCCGCATTTCGCGCTCCCAGTCCTGAGGCGTCATGGCTTGTGCGTTGATGATGTGGCGCACGGAATGGTTGCCGAATTCATGGCCGCCCTCGACCATGGCGCGCACAAATGCAGCCCAGCGCGCGTCCGTCTTCACAGCCAAGTGGGCGGCAACACCCGACTCGCCTGCTGCATACGCAGCGCGTAGGGACGAGCCAAAGACGCAGCCACCAGCGACAAACAGTGTAGTGCGCACATTCTTGGCACGCAGCACGTCAAGAATCTCCCTGCTGCTCGCGCTGCCGCCCAAACGCGGGAACATGCAGTCAAACGTAAGCGCCGCCGTTTGGTCTCTAGGCGCGAGCGCCGTACGCGCCCCGGTGGCCGGGTCTACCCGAACCAAACCGCCGCCCTCGCGCTCGATGCTCCTGCGCGTAAACGCCAGTGGCCCCGAAGCAGCAAGCTCGTCGCCAACGGGCGAATCGCCTTCGCTGTCGATCTCCTCTTGCACCGACGCGCAACTGATGGCCGCCAGCGCCAAGGCCAGACCCACTCTCAAACGCGAAGCCACCGAACGATTCATCGCGGGAGTATACGCTGCCGCGCGACACGTGGCAAAACGCCGCGCCCTACCTCAGCTCGATCACCGACACCGACGTAGGCGGCAAGGACGCGGTCAATACGTCTCCTGCAGGCAGCGCGAGCGGTGCTTCCCAGAGCCCACCCTGGTCGCCTTTGGACACATAGGATTTCGCTGTTCCCAACGTGCCGCAACCTTTAAGTGCGATCTGCATGGGCTTGGTGGCCGCCGCCGAAAAATTAAGTGCAATAAGCACCCATTTTTTGCCGTCTGCGCTGCGTGAGGCGTAGAGCGACGTACCCGGCGAGCTGCTGCTTGGCACGATGTTGCCCGCGAAGCGCCCTCCCTTGCCGTCATAGTTGGCATAGGCGCGAAACGCCGAATAGGCAGGCGTGCCCTTGGCTGGGGCCGTCCAGTAATAGGCGTGGCTTACCCCGCCTTGGGCCATACGCCCGAGCCCTTCCGCAAGGGCGACCCCCCCGGCCGGATGCTGCTCGGCGCCAAAGTTGTACTCGCCAATTTGTAGCCCAAGCCCTGGGTAGTTCTGCGCGATGAGCTCTTGCATGCGAGGGATCAGGTAGACGTTGTCGTTGATCCACGACTCGTCCTTGTAGCTCCGGTCCCACAAGCTGCGGGTCACGCGGTAGCGAAGCGCGTTGGTCGCGTCGTCCGTCTTGCCGTCGCCGTCGCCGCCCTTGCCGTCAGGGAACTGTACGCCGTCGGCCTGAGGGTAGAAGTGCACATCCAGCACGTCCAGCAGACGTACTCCTGTGCGCTTTTGGTGCTCCGCTAGTTTGCGCAAATACCAGGCGATAAGCGGCTCATCGCCGTGCGCGCGCCTGTCGGGCTTAAGCGTAAAACCCTTGTCGTGGTCCACCGCGCTGTAAAAGTACTCCCACCAACCAAACGATGAGGGCCCTGCGATCAGCGCCTCTGGGTCGGCCTTGCGAATGGCCGTCGCGTAAGCAATCGTGCGCTCCAGGAGCTCGTCGTAACTCACAGGCGCCGGGTGCACATCACGATGCGAGCTGCTCCAAAGCCCCGGCTCATTGTCCAAGATGTACTCATACACCACGCGCTTGCCGCTGGCCTTCTCCGCGGCGCGAATCTTCGCGACCCATTGGCCCACATCGGCCGGTGTACTCTGCACGCTTGTAAGCGTCGGGCTCTTCGCCTCAAGCAAGGACTTTCCGTCCGGTCCGACTCCGTTGCCCGCGCCCGGGCGGTACTCATCCGTCTTCTCCTGCGGGCCCGCGCTGGCGGTAGGGAACGACGAGCTCACGCTGTCCTTCGCGACCCAACCCATGATGGGTACGGTGATGGCCGCGCGGCCCCCTTTGGCTGCAGCTTTGGCCAAGAACACCTCGTGGGAATCCACTTTGATGTTCTCCCAGAACCATCCGGCCCCCGTGTTCCACGCGCCAATGCGCCAGTTATAGCGGCTGGTGGTGTTGCCGCCCCAGCGATGGGCGCTGGCGCCCAGATCTGCATCAGCGTCTGCAAACGCGACGCCATAGAGCGTGGGGCTGATGGGAATCCCGGGCGCAGTGCACTCCACGGTGGCGGCCGCCGTAAGAGCGCTCGTTGTGGTCGCTAGCGGGTCCGCACTGGCGGTTTGGGTGCGTCCGCACCGGTCGCAACCGCTCAATGAAAGAGCAAACGCGGACGCACAGAGCAGTGCAAAACGAGTCATCATGGTGCCCTGAGTCTACACAATGCACGCGCGCGCTACGCGCTTACTTTTGCGCTGCGAGCTCAAAGTCGACCCGCGTTCCTTGCTCGAAGCGCACATGCCCCGTGGCCCCTTGAGCGCTCGCAAAATCGCCGAGCTCAAACGCGCCTGCCGCGCCATGTGAGCAGCGCGCTCGCACGCGAAAAATAAGCTGCGCGTCGTGCAGTCTAAATGAGCGAGAGGCCAGAAAGGCGAGCGCCCGCCTGAGTGTTTCGCGCAGCGGATCGCTTGCAGATGCAGCTTCGTGCGCCTCCATATGGCCTTCGCCATCCACGCTCATGTGCACCGTTCCTTCGTGCAGCTTATCGCGTGCACATTGCACCCATGAAGCATCGTGGCTTGCCATCAGCACCACGGCCTTGATCAATGCGCGCGGCACCGCTGAGGCAAACTCCGCGCCCTCCGGCCCCTCCGCACCGGGTCGTACAACAGACGCGCTCGCGGTGCTGCTCGCGCCTCGAGCCACGGGAGGTTTGACTCCGGGCTCGCCTGTCTCCGACGGCGCCGCGCGCACGGGCACAATAGCAACCGAGGCGGAGGGCAAGCTGGGCGACATCGCCGGCGCGCTCGTCACCAACGAGACTGGCAACGGCTCCTCCAACGCAGGCGGCCGGAGGAGTTCCAACGAACCACGATGCCTCGCACGGTGCAGTAGCACACCGTGCACGCAGAGCGAGAGCACGCACGCCCCCCACCAGGAGGCACGTACGCGCGCGTTCACGGCAAGGTGGGAAAGCTGCAGCTGTTGGTCGTGAGGCAGCCGTAGCTCTTGGGGTGGCTGAGGTGATAAGCGTCCCGGCCATCCGTGCGTAAAAAGCGCGCGCTCATCGAACCGCCGAAGGTGGCATCGTCCCATATCTTGCATGGGTCAGGCACGTTCCAGGTATGCTTTCCGTCAGGAGATATGTACACGTTCGCAAACCCGACAAGCGGTGCACTCGCATCCCAAGCTCCAGCGTCAGCGCCGCCTGGCACGCCTTTGAGGCGCGGCTCCCAGGCGCGCTCCAAGGAGGCGGCGTCTGTGACTTGAACGTCGTTTCGTCGGGCAAGTCGCAACGCCAGGGGCAAAGTTTGTGCATGAAAAGGCTGAGCCCCCTCGGCGAAGTTGTCCACGTCAAACAACGCCCGTTCCACAGCATCTGGGCCGCTCCACGGCTTCTGGTTACAAAGAGGCGATGCTCCAATGCGATAGTTGGGCAGGTTGGGGCCGGAGGCGGGATGCCGCTTGAAGCGCGCTTGCCCCTCGACGGTATGAGTCTGCACCAGCACCTCGTTGGGGGTCCGATTGCCCAGCTGCGCGTAGAGCGCGGGAGGCGTCACGTAATTATTGTATTCTGCATAGACACCGAGCTTGCTTGGCGCCAAGAAGGGCACCGCACCGGAGGCTCGGGCGAACGAAACGCCTGAGCTTGCGGACACGAAGCCATCGCCTACCGTATTGATGTGCAGCACGGCCTTGACCGGCCCCGGCTTGCCGTCGGGCAGCGCGAACGGCGACAGCATGTAATGAGGCGCAAAGTTCACCGGGTCTGCGGGCTCCAGGGCCACCTGAGCGAGGGCGAAAAACCGACGCAACTGAGGCGCGTTTCGGTGAAAGCCAAAGCCCTCTTGCGGAGCCACAAGCGTCGATCCCACCGGGTACATGGTGCCCATGTATTGCGCACAACCGTCCACCGCGGTCTCGGGGCACGCACTGGTCTCGTCGAGGATTTTCTTGTACTTGGCGGTCTTGACCTCGAAGGTGCGAAGGGTACGCAGCTCGGTCGCAGTCGCCTGCACATTGCAATCTTTGTAGTTATCAACCGCGTGCGCTTCCTTGTAGAGCGAGACCTCGAAGCGATCGCCACGGGAGGCCCCCATGCCTACCCGGAAGCGGCCATCCTTGCCGGCCGTTGCGCAGTGCGCCGTCTGCGCGCTGCGGTTACGCACCACCACGGTCATGCCTTCCGCGTTCTCGTCCGCGCTCAAGCAAGCAAGCTCGGCGTCGATGCGCGACGGGCCGTCGACCCCGACAAAGCGCACGCTACGTTGGCCGCGGCCGCAGGAGGTGCTGGGCTTCTCCTTTGCAGATTCAGGGTAGAAAATGTCGGCGGGCTCGGAGGTGATGATCGGGGAGATCAGCTGAAACATCGCTTCTGCAACGCCATAAGAACGTATGGCAATGTCCGACAACCCGCCGCCTCCGGCCATCGGGGCCGACGCGACAATCGCGGGGTCTATCGCGCCAACGATGTCCGCCATGATGCCGCCAAGCGAGCCGCCCGCGGCATAAAGTGAGGTAGTGGGTCCGCCAACGTCGACGACGCCGTCGCCGTTAAAGTCGCCCCCCAAGTCCTCGACGCCATCGGCGTTAAAGTCCTGCCCGCTCTTGGCGCGGCCATCGAAGGACTTGAGGATGCGTGTCATTTGCATTTGATCCAGCGCGCCTTGGCGCACGTTGTCGCGAACGTTTGCAACGTGCGCCGTCCACCACCAATGGGCTGGGTCCTGGTCACCGTCGCCGTTCTCGTCGCGCGCGCGGCCCGTGAGCACGGCATTGGTCCATGGCGCCAGACACTTTGGGGTGAGCGCGGCGGTGATGGTGGCGCGAATGTCCTTCCAGTCGGGCAGGCCATGAAGCGGCATGTTGATCGTCAGCGTCGCGACGCCTTGGCGCGCATAGTTGCCACCATGCTGAACGGATTCTGTGGCCTGACCACCCGCGCCATGGCCCCACAGCACCACCGGGAACGGCGCCTTGTGCTCCGCTGTTTGTTTTGGGACGGACAACCAGAACGACACCGTATCGCTAGTAACTTTGGCCTCGCCAGTATCGGCCCGCATATCGAAGATTGAGTCCGGGTTGTGTTCGAAAGGGCCGCCGCGTAAGAAGGGCGAGCGATAGGTACCAATGACGACGTAGTCGATATTGGCGACCGCTTCCTCGAGGCCTACGACCTCACTGTCTTCGTAGCCAAAAACGTCCTTGTACATCTGCTTGAATACGGACTTCACGTCGGGGTCCGACATGTGCACGATGTACGGTGTGACCAGCTGACGCTTGCACTCTGCACGTTGTTCCCAGCCCGCCGGGCCCTCGCCCTCAACGACCGGGCCGATAGCAGGCAACGCCTTCACAACCGGAGGATATTCACTGGCGAAACGCGCATACGGCCCATACCCGTACAGGCCGTTTCGGAGCGCGAGCAGGTCCTCGTGAACGGGCTGCGTCGTGAAGCTCCACAGGAAGGAAACACGCGACAACCCCGTGCCCGCCACGTCGCCATAGTAGTTGGCACGCCCGCCATCGGACAGGATGGCACCCACGCGCCGTGCCTGCGCCGCTTGGGCCGCATGCGCCACCCCTGCGAACGGCGACGATACGCTCGTGCCGTCGAAAGCCTTGAGGCGATCGGTGATCACCACCGCGTACTCGGTGGAGGCTTTGAGAGGGATAAGAGGCCGCAAGATCAGCGTGTCCGTCTCGCGCTCGTACCATGTCATGAGCTGGTCTTTGAGCGGCCCCGCCGTGAACACGTTGGGGTGATCCAGCACGCCGTCGAAGTCGGTATCGAGGATTGGCGAATACGCGTTCTGCGCCAGGCCCGCTGCCTCCTCGCGATCTTCGAAGAGCAGCGTGTCACTCTGCCCATGCGGGTCGTTGACGCCGTAGTCGTTGAGGTTCGTCAGCGCCATTGGGTAGTTTCCCTGGCCTACGTCGACAGCTGCCGGGACGCCGGTTTTGAGATCGATGATGTAAACTGCGTCGTTCTCAAAATCGTAGTCGCGGCCCATGCGCTCGCGCAGCGCGGCGAGATCGATGGCCGCAGTCAAAGACTGTTCACGCCCCGGGTACTTGAACGACACGCTGATGGGCGCAAAAGTGCCCCAGCCCTCGATGCCCGCAAAGGCCTCGCGCGCGCGCCGTTCCATGGCGGTATCTGCATTCAGACTTGCCTGGACACGCCTCGCCGTACGGCTGGTTGGGTCAGGAAAGGTCGCGACGTCATTGGGCAGGGGCACCTCGGGCAGAGGGCGCGCTTGCACGTTGAAGACCACCTGCGTGGCGCCTCCCAGCGCGCCCATGGGCGCCTCGGGAATGGTATCGCCTGCGCAGGAAAACAAGGCTGAGAGGGCGGCGAGCGCCCACAGTTCGGTGCGTAGTCGCAGAGTATTCGTGCTCAAAACTGCAACCCCGCACGCAATTGCAAAAGCCAGGCATTGGCGGGCAATGTCCCTTGCGCGTCAGCCAGTGCGCGACCGGGCAGGAGCACGCCCGCTTGGGCGCCACTCTGAAACAGCAAGTTGTTTGCCAGTTTAAGGCGGCTCTCCACGCCGGCGTCAAACTCCACGCCCAGGTCGCGCGCGCGCGCGTCACCGCCGCGGTAGTTCACATAGTTGCCCTCGGTCGCCAAACGGTAGGGGCTTACCAGGTCGGCGCTTGCATGCGCGATCACAGCCCCGGCCTTTAGGTCCAACCACGAGCGCGGCCTGAACAAGAACGTGGGATTGATGTAGGTTGCACCGAATACACCGCCGTTGGAGGGCAGCAAATCCAGACCAGGGCTGGGCCTAGAGGCGTTGGCCAAACGAGGGTCGGAGCCCGCCACGGAGGCGCGCGCAGTGTGCCAACGAAGCACCTCGTCGAAAAGCACCAAGCCCACCCTGTGGTTGGCATCAAACGTGAAGCGGCGCTGCGTGCTATCGTAGGGGTCAGAGTCGCCGCTAGCGTAGCCGACCTCGGCCTCCGCCACGTACTTGCCGAAGGGCCGCTTGTTGGCGTCCACGGCAGCGCCCTTACAGTCGCAATCGCGCGCGAGGGCGCCCATCACGAAGCCGAGCTTTGCGGCGCCGCCGTAAGCACGCACGTCCACTCGGGTTCCAGCGAGCACTTGGTCGGCCGTGCGCACCAAGTTCGTGTCGCCCAAGGTCACCGCAGCTTCGATTGCACCATACACATAGCTGTGGCTGTAGCCGGGCACGGGCCGGGCGAACCGGCCCGCCACGTCGAGCGCGAGCACGTCAAGGCTTTCCGTGTAGTTTGCGAAGTCGCCAAAGGAGCTGCGATCGCGCGTCTGGTGGCGGTACACGGCGAACAAGCCAAACTGGTCCAAACCCTGCTCGTAGGACGCCGCGAGCACGGCTTGCATGGCCACGTCGCCGCGGTAGAGGCGCGCGTTGGCGTCGCGGTACACGAGGTCGCCCGCAAGCGCGACGGTGAAGGGCGTTTCCTTGCCGAAGGGCTTGGTGCCGAACAGGATGCGCTGGGAGATTTGCCCCATGCGGTAGTCGCCAAAGAGCGTGGGGTGGTCGCCGTCGTTGGCCAAGATGCCCATGCCCCAGTGGTTGGGCTGCATGCCCACGCGCAGCAAACCGATGCTCGTCTTCCAGTCCAAGTACAGTGCGCGTGGCAACACGAAATTGCCCAAGTCGCCCCGGTTGTCACGCGGCGCGCGATCGGCCCCCACGTCTACGCTGGTGTCGCCAAGCACCAGCCCTGTGAACACATCGGCCTGCGCCGTGATGGTGAACGTATCGCGATAAAACAACTTTGGTGTGAGCCGCAACCACTGCGTTGCGAAACTCCCCTGCCCCATCGAGCGTCCCACAAGGCCGGGCTTGTCCTGAACGGCCGTCACGGTTGGGTCCAGCGCGTACTTGGTCTGAAACTGCCCGCGCAGCTGCAATTCGCCATGCAGTTCGACTCTGAACATATCAGGATTCGGCGGCGCAAAAGGCCGGCGGGCATCGTCACCCACGAGCTGCTCGGGGCGCTCACGCTCGTTGGCTGAGGTCGGGCGCGCGATCAGAGTCGAAGCGGACGCGAGCAGGGCCGCGCTACACAAACGAGAGTGAAATAACATGCTACGCGCACACTACACGCGTGGCAAAGCGTTGCAATCCCTACAACGCGGGCAGCTGTCCAAGCTCGCAGGCCAAGCTTTCACCATGGCGGCAAGCATACGCCAGCAGACGACGCCCACGCGCAGGCTGAAGCCCGAAGCGGCCTTTGCTTTCCTTGAGCGCGCCAGAGTAGAGCGCCCCAAAACTGAGTGCACTTCGCAGCTCGTCCGAGCTCGGAGGCTGAAGCGGAAAGCAGCCGACGTACAGCATCGCGCTTGTCGCCGCAACGATGGGCGCGAGACGGGAAAAAATGGGGCTCCCGTCGGTCAATGCCCAACCGATGAGTAAGCCCAACGCAAAGCCTCCGCCGTGCGCGTAGTGGTCGACATTAGAGCCCGTGCGAATGCTGAACCAGGTCCAGAACACCAGCTGCACCAACAGCGACACGCAGGCCGGGTGCGTGTAGAGCGCACGGATGCCGCCATAGCGCTTGGCGTATATGCACAGGGTGACGCCGATGGCGCCGTTGATGGCGCCTGAGGCGCCGAGCGAGGTCACGGTAGGTTGAAAGTAGGCCGTCATGGCAAAGCCGGCGGCGCCCGTGAGCAGGTAGATGCAGAGTGCAGCGGCTGCGCCTGCGTACTCCTCGACCAGGCCAAAGAACCCATAGAGCGCCAACATGTTAAACGCCAAGTGAAGCACGCCGCCATGCAAAAAGCAGGCGGTTACGAGTCTCCACGGCTCACCGGCGTGCACGTGCACCCCCTGCATAGCCCCTAGGTTGAGGTCAGCGAGCAGGCCGTCACCACGCGTTTTCTGCAGCCCAAACACCACCACGTTGAGCACGAGGAGGGCCAGCGTCATGCGCCTGCCCTCGGGCGCGCGCAGCAACCACGAAAAGTGCTCCCCCGGCCGTTGTGCCACCGCTACTCGCCTTCGCCCAGAAGGCCCGCCAAGTGGCCGCCGTGCGGCAACTTGCCCAAGCTGGATGCAAGATGCACCAACATGGCGCGGTTGTCGGTGATGGAAATGGTCTGCATCTCCAGCGCGCCGATGCGGTCCTCCGGCGTGAACTCTGGCTCCTCTACGCGTTCCATCGACAGCTTCTCGGGCGCGTACGCCGAGAGCTCAGCTTCGGTGGACAGCAAGGTGTAGTCGTCGCCGCGACGCAGCTCCAAGCGCACTTTGCCGCTGATGGGGGTCGCGACAAACCTGAGCAACGAGTCCTTAAGAATGAGCGCTTCTGGGTCGTACCAGCGGCCCTCGTAGAGCAAACGCCCGAGCTTGCGGCCCAAGCTGAAGTACAAGTCGGTCGTGTTCTCGTTGTGCACGGTGGAAAGCAAGCGTTCATAGGTGAGATGCAGCAGGGCCATCGCCGGCGCCTCGTAGATGCCGCGGCTCTTGGCCTCGATAACGCGGTTCTCGATCTGGTCGCTCATGCCCAAACCGTGGCGACCACCGATGCGATTCGCCTCTGAAAAAAGCTCGTAGGTGCTCGCAAACGACTTGCCGTTGAGCTTGACTGGGCGTCCCAGCTGCCACTCTACCTCAACCACCTCAGGTTCGATACCGACCTCAGGCTTCCAGAAGGCAACGCCCATGATGGGCTCCACAAGCTTCATGTTTTGATCAAGAAATTCCAGGTGTTTGGCCTCGTGTGTGGCGCCCAGCAAGTTGGCATCCGTGCTGTAGGCCTTCTCGGCCTTCATGGAGTAGGGCATGCCTCGACGCTCCAAGTAGTCGGACATCTCGGACCGGCCGCCGAGCTCACCTACAAAGTTTTTGTCCAGCCAAGGTTTGTAGATTTTGAGCGCGGGGTTGACCAAGATTCCATAGCGATAGAAGCGCTGGATGTCGTTGCCCTTGTGCGTGCTGCCATCGCCGAACACGTTGACGCCGTCCTCGCGCATTGCGCGAATGATGGCCGTGGTGGTGGCCGCACGCCCAAGGGGCGTGGTGTTGAAATACTTTTTGCCACCGGACGACAAATGAAACGCCCCGCACTGAATCGCGAGCAAGCCCTCCTCCACCAGCGAATGCTTGCAGTCTACAAGCCTTGCAGCCACCGCGCCGTGCGACAGCGCGACCGGCGGGATGTCGGACGCGTCCTTTTCGTCCGGCTGCGCCAAGTCCGCGGTATAGGCGTGCACGGACGCGCCCTTTTCCGTCATCCACGCGACGGCCGCGCGGGTGTCTAGCCCGCCGGAGAACGCGATGCCTACTTTGGTGCCTTTGGGGGGGAGCTCTCGAAAAATGCGTGCCATGGTATGCGCCGGGTATCAGAGCGCGAGAGTCGACGCAACGGAGCTTCCTGCGCCTCGGCGACAACACGGCGGGCGCATCTCCTTGCAGGCGGTGGCTCTTCGGGCTACCTCTAAGCACCAAGATGAGCACCAACACAGTTAGCCCTTGGGTGTGGGACCTCCGCGTTCGTGAACGCAACACGCGTCAGGGCACCGTCACCGACAAGGACACCGAAAAGTTCCTGAAGGAGCTTCCTGACCTTGCCGAGCAGCTCGAAGTGTCGACGGTTCCCTCGCCGATGGGTATCCGCCGCGAAGGCGAGTAATGCCCACCGCCGAGCTCCCGACTATCGATTTCGCGACCTTTGTGATGTCGCTGAGCCACTCTGCCCTTGTGGATTTGGGCGATGAGCCACACCCGGACTCCGGCGCGGTCGAGGCGCACTTGGAATTGGCCAAGCAGACGATTGACCTCTTGGGGCTGCTCGAAGAGAAAACGCACGGCAACCTTACGGGCGCCGAAGAACGTCTGCTTACGCAAGTGCTCTTCGAGCTGCGAACCAAGTACGTCAAGGTCGCGAGCGTTGCACCCAGCCCCGGAGCTGGAGCCTGAACGTTTTCTTCGCAGGCGTGCATGCCGGCGCGGCTGGCCAAGCGAGCGTGCTGTCCAGCATTGTGGCCGGCGTCCTTGTTGGGTTGGCGCTGCGTTCGGTGCGTGAGGTGCGCGCCGACGAATCCGTCGCCGACGCCGAGTTGCTTAACCGGGCGCGCGGTGGCGACCATCGTGCCTTCGCGGACTTGGTTCGCCGCTACGAGCACAGGGCCTACGGCTTGGCGCTTCAGCGTGTGCGTGACTCGGCCGAAGCGCACGACATCGTTCAAGAGGCGTTTGTGCGCGTGCACAAGAACCTCGCTTCGTTCGATGGAGAAGCCGCGTTCTTCACGTGGTTCTACCGCATCATCATGAACCTGTGCATCGACTACAGCCGCCGCGCCTCGGCCCGCATGTCCCCCGCCGGCGACATGCACGACGAGGACGAGCAGACGGACAGGCCTTCGAGTTATCCGCTCATGGGCGATGTGCATGGCAAGCCGCATGAAGAATTCGAGCGCCGCGAGCTAGGCGCGCGCATCGCCAAAGAGGTCGAAGCGCTGCCCGAGTATCACCGCGAAACCCTGTGGCTGCGCGAGGTCGACGGCCTAAGTTACGTGGAAATCGCCCAGACCATGAACGTCTCCAAGGGCACCGTGATGAGCCGGCTGTTTCATGCCAGGCAAAAAATCCAAAAAGCGATGGCCGATTGCATGCCCGGCGGCTTCGTACCGTCTGAAGAATGAGGCCCCATGCAACTCTCTGACGATGACAAGCAACTCTTGATGATGCACGCCGACGGGGAAACCTTGTCGGCTTCTGACGCGGCCCACGCCGCCACGCTGGAGGCTTCCGGCGAAGGTCGCGCTTGGCTCGCGGCGATAGGCATGGGCGGCGACGTCGTGCGTGCGCAGTTCCCGGCTCCTGAAGTTTCCGAGGAGCGTCAGGCCGCGGTGCTTGCCAAAGTGCAAGCCTCGCGCCCCGCCGAGCTGCGTTTGCTGGGCTCCGAAAACAAGAGCAACACGCGCCGCGCTGTGGCGCTAGGCATGTCGTTTGCGATGGCTGCGGGGTTTGTCGGCTGGATGGCGCTCCGAAGCGACGCCAACGAGAACCTCAACGCCGCGCTGGTGCCCAACCGCGGCTGCGCGCGTAGCCTCGATGCAGGCGCCGACGCAGGCAGCGCAGAGTGCGTGGCGCCAGCGAGGTAGCGCCCTACACAGCCCCAGTGAGCAGCCGCGCCGCGTTGTCGTAAAGGACAGCGCGGCGCGGCACGTTTTTGTCGCGGTGGCCGCGTCCGGGCTGGCAGCGCCGCGCCAAACCAGAAAACAAAAATGCGTGCTGGATGCGACTTCGGCGTTCGCGGGATCTCTATCCCAATGAGCAGCGCGATCATCGTGCTGCGCACCTACCCCCACCACTTCCACAGGACTCCAATGAAACTCGCCAAACTCGCCCCCTCGGCCGTGCTGCTTTTGCTTGCCGCATGCGGCGCTCAACTGCCCGAGCACGACGGCCCAAACCTCACGGAACTCGCCGAAGGCGACGACGCCCTCATCACCTTCCCGGCCGCGGCCTACACCGGAGCGCGCTCGCTGGCGTACGGCGCCAGCGCCGCGCGTGCGTTTGCGGCTGCTGACGGCTTCGTGGCCGTCAAGTTCAACGCCCGCGCCGGCGACGTGGTGAGGTTCAATGTCAGCGCCGCGCGTGCGACCGTTTCGTACTTGGTATTTAACCGCCGCAATGTGGCGGCAACAGTTGACGCGGCCGTCGCGGGTGGATTCTTCTACGCGGTTCCCTCCGCGGGAGCTGGCGAGTACTTCATCATGATGCGCAGCGCCGAT
>JAYWGI010000490.1:0-4071 GCA_043779025.1 Myxococcales bacterium | reverse complement strand
TTGGGGTCGCGAAACGACGCTTACTCCCTCCGCCGGTGGCCCGTGCGCTTTGACTCGCGCTCGGACCTTCGGTCATCGCAAACGCACGGCGCACATGCCCCCGGACCTCCACGGACGCCTACAACACCGCGCCTGTCATCGCTCGCAGAGTCGGGGGAGAAAGAGAACGCGGCTCTCCACTCACCCGCGTGAGTGGAGAGCCGCGTTCTTCCGCCGGATGCTTGTGCGTGTTTGCTCGAGACGGAGGCCTGCGGATGCATGCACAATACACTCTCACAGAATGCGCGCGCTTCGCTAGCGCATTGCAAATCACCGCTCCAAACTCACAAACGGCGGATGCATGCACACTGCACGCTCCAAGAATGCGCGCGCTTCGCTCGCGCATGGGAAATCACCGCTCCAAACTCACAAGCAGCAAAGCCGAGAGCAATGCACTGATCCGAACAGATCTCTCCATCTCCACCCCACCCCCGGCCACACTTCTTCAGATCAGGACAGATCAACGGAGGGCGGACCGTTGCGCGGTGTCCGGAACCCCGTCCGAGCACAGCTCGGCGTGGGTGCGCGCCGTTAGGCGTGCAACAAACGAAACACGCCCGAAGGGCTCTGCGTCCGGAGCCAGGCCGCGAGGAAGTTCCCCAAATCCAAACCTCTCTGCCGAAAGCCGAATCAACGCCATCCAACGGTGGCCCCGCACGCAGCGGCACCCGCCGGTCTCGTCCCGCAGCGGTCAGCCTCAAGCCCAGCGTCGTGGCCAGCGCGCAAAGCATTTGCAAAAGCCGCGCAGCGCATAAAAACGCATTTCGATCTGAAAGGTTGTGGAGGCCAGCAACGCAGTTGAACTGAGGGCAGTGCAAGCCAGCAGCGGTATGGCATCGAGAGATGTGTAGGTCGCAATCCCGTGTTGCAAGCCCAGCGCAGCGTCTGTTGCTAGGTCGCTTTCGAACGCCAAGCACTGAGTGCAATATACACACAAAGAACAAACGTACAGGCAATCCCACCTTCGAGCCCGTAGTCCCCGCCCGACCACCAAGCATCCACGGGAATCGATTCCAGCCAAGCGCCCGTCCCGGCGCGATTGCCACTTACCGAGATGCCAAGCACCCGGTCCATCGTCCAGTTCCAGCCGGCGTGCCAAAGTACGGCGCCAAGCAGATACCTCCCCGCGGAGCCTCGCGGCGCGTAGACCATACCCAAGGCTACCCCGGCCAAAACCGTGTTGACCACCGCCCAGAACCCGACATGCGGGTTGCCAACGTGGACCAAGCCAAAGGCCAATGCCTGGCATCCGATGGCGACGTTCCATGGCAGCACGCGCAGCAAAAGTCCGCCTAGAGCTACGCGAAACACCAGCTCCTCGGAGAGGGCCGCGAACAGATAATTTGCAACTGTCCATCGCTCTCCGATGGCGGGGCCATCGCCAAAACCGGGGCTTACAACGAGACCGCCAGCGCCCCAGGCGACGGCGAACACCATTAGCAGCGCAAGCGGTCCGTAGGTGCCCCACCTGACGTCACGCAATCGCGGCCTGCTACAGAGCGCACGTACGTTCGTGCCGCTTGACGCAACGCCCAACGTGCAAAGAGGCAGCAGCAGTGCAAAGCGGGCGACAAGGGCGTTGGTGAATGTGGATGCAGTATGCACGTGGACAAAGCGGCTTGCGAAAAAAAACGCGAAGCCGTTGCATACGAAGAGCAGGAAGGCGCAGAGCAGCACCCGCAATGTATTTGGCTCCGCGTGGGAGACCTCAGCGCTGGGGCTCACGCTCTGCCCTCTCATGCCTCAAGACTTTGCGATGGCATTGCACAGGGCTTCGGTGAACTGCGCGGTCGTGGCCGTTCCGCCCAAGTCCCCAGTGCGAACCGTGGAGCTGCGATAGTGCTCGACGATGGCGCGATCGATCTTGTTGGCGGCCGCGTTTTCGCCCAAGTGCCGAAGCATCATCACCGCCGATTGGATGAGCGCCGTTGGGTTGGCGAGTCCCTTGCCTGCGATGTCGGGCGCGGTGCCGTGCACGGCCTCAAACACAGCATATTCCTTGCCGATATTCGCCCCGGGCACGATACCGAGGCCGCCTACCAAGCCAGCCGCCAAGTCGCTCAAAATGTCGCCGTAGAGGTTCTCCGTAACGATGACGTCAAGCTTGTTGGCGCTCCGAACCATCTGCATGGCACAGTTGTCGACGATGCATTCGAACGGCTCGATGCTGGCGTACTTGGCGGCCACCTTGCGGTAACAGTCGAGCAGCAGGCCGTCCGAGATCTTCATGATGTTCGCCTTGTGCACCACGGTGACGCGCTTGCGGCCTTGGGCGATGGCGTACTTGAACGCGTACTCGCAGATGCGGGTGCAAGCGACCTCGGTGATGAGCTTGATCGACTGCGCGATGCCCGGCATGATCATGAGCTCAAGGCCGGCGTATAAGTCCTCGGTGTTCTCCCGCACGATGACGATGTCGGTGCCTTCGAACCGGGGCTCAAGACCCGGCAAGCTCTTGACGGGACGCAGGTTGGCATAAAGATCGAGCTCTTGACGCAGAGTCACGTTCACCGACTTGAAGCCCTTGCCAATCGGAGTGCCAATCGGCCCCTTGAGGGCCACTTTGTTGCGGCGCACGGAGTCGAGCACCTCTTGCGGCAAGGTGCTGCCGCATTTGTCGGCCACCGCTGCGCCCGCGTTTTGTACGTCCCACGTGATGCTCATGCCCGCCGCTTCGAGCACGCGCTGCGTAGCCTCCGAAACTTCGGGACCAATGCCATCGCCAGGAATCAACGTGAGGGTATACGCCATGATTCGGGCAAGAGTACTTGGCCAAGGCTGAAGCTTCAACCTTGTTGCTGGTCCAAAGCGCTGTCCATGGACGCCAGCTCTGGCCCCTTGGACACCCGCCGCAGTGCAAATAGCCACGCAAAACTGCGCTTGGCACGGGCCTTGCTGCTGCGATGCGATGCGCCACGTCTTCGTCCTTGCTGTTCTACTCCTGGTCTTGGGCCAGGCGTGGTGGCGCGTGGCCCACGCCGTGAGCCTAACCCGCACAGAGCATGGTGCGCTGGTGCTCGCCGAGCACGGACTGAGACGTTGTGATGGTGAGGGCGTGGTTGTAGGGCTCTCGCCTTCGGCCGACGGCGCGCGCGTGGTGGTCCAAACGGGGTGGCTACACTGCGACGGCTGGCCTGGTCCGCATCCTGGAGGGCTCATTGCACTCTACACACATGAGGCGGGTCTACTTCGGGGCGACGTCCTGCGGTATGTGGCCGATGTGGGGCCACTGGAGGTGCCGCGCGGGCTGGCGCTGGCGAGCTCGTGGCCGCGGGTGGCACGGCTTGGTGCGTTGCGCTCCGGTACGGCGCTCTATGTCGAGCGACTCGCCGAGGGGCGTGGCCCCTACGCTTGGGTCGATAGGCTTCGGCAACGAGCGCAGCGCACGCTGGCAGCCGCGTTGCCGCGAGATGTAGAGCCCTTGGCGCTCGCCCTGGTGCTGGGCACACCGCCCGAGGACCGCGAGCTCGCAGAGGACTTTCGCGTGTCGGGGCTCGCGCACTTGCTGGCCGTGTCAGGCGCGCACCTCACGCTCGTGGTAGGTGGATTTGTGTACTGCACACGCAAACTTTTGTCGCGCATTGCGGTACTCGCCGCGCGCTACGATGTAGGGCGCATGGCAGCCATCGTAGGCGCGCTCGCGGCGCCCTTCTACGCCGACTTCTCCGGCAATTCTGGCTCGGCATGGCGCGCTGCCAGCATGAGCATGGCCTCCCTCCTGGCCACCGCGTTGGGCATTCGACTGGTGGCGCAACAAGCCTGGACACTCGGGCTCATCGCCCTCGCACTCTGTGCGCCGCTGCTGCTTTGCGACGTGGGGACGCAGCTCTCATTGCTCGCAAGTGCGGCGCTGGTGTTCGGCTCGCCGCTCTTGGCCACGCGCCTGCCGTGGACTCAGACCGCGCGCTGGCGCCCTTTCAGCACGCAGGCCGTGGTGAGCGTGGCTGTTGCACCGCTCGTGTTTCACCTTGGGCCAAAGTGGTCAGCCTTTTCACTCGCGCTCAACCTTGTGGCCATTCCTTTTGGTGAGCT
>JAYWGI010000489.1:0-13040 GCA_043779025.1 Myxococcales bacterium | reverse complement strand
CACTTTTGGGCAAGGCTTTTGTGTTCACCGGAAAGCTCACGCAGATGGGCCGCAGCGAAGCCGAGAAGCGTGTCAAAGATGCGGGCGGCGAGGTCCGTGGTGCAGTGTCCAAAGACGTGCACTTTGTCGTGCTTGGCGAGGAGCGCGCGGGAGCGGTCTCAAGCAAGCAAGTTGCCGCCGAGAAGCTTATCGCCAAAGGCCACCCTTTGCAGGTAATCTCCGAGACGGATTTTGTGAGCCTTTTTACTGCTTGATCTTTGCCGCATCAGCGCCGGTCGCGTGTTCGAAGCGGACGCGCGCGACGTAGGAGTCTGCCAGGGCGTTAAGGCGGTCCAAGCGTGCGCGCGTGAGCTCAGTCTCAGCGTCTGTTAGCAGCGTCGAGGTTGCTCGGCCGTTGACGTAGAGCTCGTGGGCGACGCGATAGGCTTCCTCGGCCGAGCTCACTTCGCGTGCGCTCGTTGCAAGTGAGGCCCTGGCCTCGCTCATGCTCTGATGCGCCTGGATGACTTCAAGCTCGATGCCTTGTTTGGCGCTCTCGGCCTGGCTTGCAAGCGCATCGGCGCGTGCGGCCATGTCAGAGCCCGCGGCGCTTCCGGCCAAGATGTCATTTGGCGACCAGCTGGCTTGCAACCCAAGCGACCAGGTAGCAAGCCACTCGGCACGCGACGGGATCTGACGCTGGTTGGGGTTTGCGTACGTAAGCGCGCCTACGCCCAAAACTTGAGGGTAATACCCTGCATGCGCCGCGGCTGATTGCTTGCGTAATGCAATAATGTTTGCATTCAGCGCCAACATCTCGGGGCGTGATTTTTTGGCTTGAGCGACCGCCGACTCGAGCGCAACGTCGGGTAGGTCTCCTGCGGCGTTGAGCTCTGTGGCGGGCAGCAAGGCCGTACCTGCGGGCTCGTGCAATGCCAAGCGAAGTTGGGCTTCGGAGAGCGACGCCAGGTTTCGTGTGCGCTCCACCTGGAGAAGGGCCGCCGCGACCCCTGTATCGGCTCGAAGCATGTCAGCCTTGGACGCCGCACCCGCTGCAAACAGCTGTTTTGCATCTTTGAGATGCAGCTCCTGATCTTTGAGCGCCTGTGTGGCCACGGTGACTGCACCGCGCGCGCGTAGCCACGTGTAGTAGCTCATCACGCCGTCTGCGTAGGCCTTGGTGCGTGCTGCGCGAGCGTCTTGGGTTGCGGCCTCAGAGGCTTTGGAGGCGGCTGTATAGCCCTGCGAGATGCGGAAAAAGTAATCGCTAAGTGGCACCACGATCTGGCCCACCAACGCGTGGTTGTCGAGGATCACGGGAAAGGAAAACCCCGGGGTCGCAACCGCAAAGGTCTTGGGGTTTGCCGTGCCGGCTGGGTCGGTGGTCACGACGGAGACCCCAGCCGGGCTCAGCGGCGGCAGCTCCAATGGTGACAATCGCGTGTAGCTGTAGCTCGCTGTCAATCGGGGCAAAAAGCTTGACCAAGCTTGGTCTACCCGCGCCGCCGCAGCTTTGAGAGAGGCGTCTGCGGCGCGCGCCGCGAAGCTAGAGCTCATCGCGTTCAGGCCGGCGTCCTCGGCGCTGACAGTCTTCTTCGTGGCGACATCCGTCTGTGCAAATGCCCGGGCCGCCACGAGGAGCAATGCCAACGAACCAGGCGTGAGAAGAGCTGAGAATTTCGACATGTCCGGGGCTGTAGCTGAAGAATTTCTGACCGGCCATAGTTCTTTGGGAAAGAGGTATTTGCGCTCTATGATTCGAAGAATGACGCCCATCAGTACCGCCCAAATTTGTAATTGGATCCTTGCCGAGCATGCGCGGAGTGGTGGCACCGGTGTGGTCGCATTCGACGCAGATGGCACCTTGTGGTCGGGCGATGTAGCTGAGGACTTCGTACACGACGCCATCAAAGACGGTTGGTTTGTAACGGATGCACACGCCGAACTTTCGAGTGAACTTTCGCGCATTGGCGAGACGATAGCGGCGAGCGCGAGCGCATGTTTGGCAAAGCTATTTAGGGCCTACGAACAGGGGCGTTACCCCTCACACTCTATGTGCGAAACCATCGCGTGGGCATCGGCAGGCTACGCTGTAACTGAAGCTCAAGCGCGCGCGCGGACGGCGCTCGTCTCGACCGGCCTGCCACAGCGCGTGCGCCCTGAGATGCGCGCGGTGATTGCCGCCGCGCGAGCCGCACAGGTCCCGGTGTATGTCGTGAGTGCATCGCCGACGTATGTGGTGCGAGCGGGACTTGAGCTTGCCGAGCTCGACGTACAAGGTGTGCTGGGCGTGGAAGCCGAGGTTGGCGCCGACGGAAAGCTGCTGCCTCGCCCCATGCGGCCGATCCCCCACGGCGCTGGCAAAGTGAGCGGTCTACGTGCCCTGGTTGGCATGCTGCCCTTGATCGCAGCCTTTGGCGACAATTGGCTCGACGCTCACCTTTTGCGCGAGAGTATATTGCCCGTGGCGGTCTACCCCAAGCAAAAGCTGATCGACATCGCGTCCGAGATCCCCGGCCTTCGACTCCTTAGCCCCACCGTTTAAGGCGAGTCGCTCTCGAATCGCGGTGCAATTTTGTGCGTCCTTGGCTAGACCAAGGTTTAGCTAAATGAACTTTGACCTCACGGAAGATCAGCGCCTCGTCCAAACCACTGCTCGTGATTTCGCGGCCAAGGAGGTCGCGCCTCGCGCGAGCGCCATCGACAAGAACAGTGAGTGGCCTGCCGACCTCGTCGCCAAAATGGCCGAGCTTGGGTTTATGGGGATGGCGATACCCACAGAGTATGGCGGCGGCGGCTTGGATGCCGTGAGCTACGTGCTCGCCATGGAGGAGATCAGTGCGGCTTGCGCTTCCACTGGCGTCATCATGAGCGTGAACAACTCGCTCTTTTGCGACCCTATTCTTAAGTTTGGCACCGAAGAGCAAAAGCGCGACGTGCTCACCCAGGTGGCCTCAGGCCAGAAGATCGGCTGCTTTGGCCTGACCGAGCCTATGAGTGGCTCGGACGCTCAAACGATGGCCACCAACGCAACGAAGGTTGACGGTGGCTGGCACATCAACGGAGCCAAGAATTGGATCACGAACGGGCCGCATGCAGACTACATCCTTGTCTTTGCGGTGACGGATCGCAGCGGCGCCAAGATCAAACACACGGCCTTGCTGGTCGCCAGGGGGACGCCGGGCTTTACGCTTAATGCGCGCGACCATAAGCTTGGCATCCACGGCGCGCACTCTTGCACCGTGTTTTTTGACAACTGCTTCGTGTCAGACAGCGCCGTTGTAGGCAACGTAGGCGACGGGTTTAAGGTAGCGATGGCCACCCTCGACGGCGGCCGCATCGGTATTGCCTCTCAAGCCCTTGGCATCGCACGCGCGGCATTGCAAGAGGCCGTCGCTTACTCTAAGGAGCGCAAGAGCTTCGGTGTCACGCTCTCGCAGCACCAAGCGATTCAGTTCATGCTGGCCGATATGGCCACCGAGCTAGACGCCGCACGCTTGCTCACCCTCCGTGCTGCGTCGATGAAGGACAACAATGAGCGCCACAGCCTTCAAAGCGCCGAGGCCAAGCTCTACGCCAGCGAGATGGCCACACGCGTTGCGCACAAGGCTCTGCAGATTCACGGCGGCTACGGCTACTCCACCGAGTTTGCGGCCGAGCGCCACTACCGCGACGCGCGCATCACCGAGATCTACGAAGGCACGAGCGAGATTCAACGCATCGTCATCGCGGCCAGCGTGCTCAAGAGCTGAACCATGAGGACAGCCTCTTTCTCATTGAGCTCGCTGGTGATCATTACATGCGCTTTGCATTTGAACTGCGGCGGCGCGCCTCCACCTGCACCGGCGGCGCCGGTATCCGTCGTTGCTCGACAAGCGGCCCCTAGAGTGCGCGTACGCCAAGAATTTGGCAGCTTAGACCCTGAAGCCATGGATCGCGCGTTTGAGGCGCGTGTACCCGAGATGCAGCAGTGCATGGAACCGGCGTTTGAGCGGCTCGAAGTGCTGGCTGGCAAGATGTCTTACGCGCTCCGTGTGCGCGAGGACGGCCATGCCAAATACGCCTACTTTACGGAATCGACGTTGGGCGACCGCGAAGCGGAAAAATGCATTCTGCAATTGTTTATGAAGTCGCAATGGCCGGCCTCCATGGATGGCGAAAGCGTGGCCAAACATAGCTCGGTATTCGACCAAGATGTGGGCGACCGCGTGGAGAAATGGGCTCCGGCCAAAGTGCAGCACGTACTTCGCGGCACCAAGCGTTTTTCAAAGTGTGCGCAGTCCGGACAAGGCAAGTGGGAGCTCACCGCGTACATCGCAAAAGACACGAGCACGGGCAACGGCAAGCTTGTGTCGGCGGGCGGCGCGCACTCCGAACCCGACGGAGGCGAGTCCCTCGACTGTTTGCTCGGTGAGTTGCACGACGTGAAGTTCCCTGCGCCCACGGCAGATTTTGCCAAAGTGACGTTCAGCTACCCGTTCTGAGGTAACCCATGCAGACTGCACTGACCGAAACCCAAACCTTGGTTCAGAAGACTGCGCGAGACTACGCGCAAAAATACATCGCCCCGGAAGCCGCGCGCTTGGACAAAGAGAGTCTTTTCCCGGCCCACTTGCTTAAAGGACTCGCAGATTTGGGGCTCATGGCGGTGAACCTACCGGAGGACTTGGGCGGCAGCAATGCAGGCACCGTGGCCTATGCCTTAGCGATGCAAGAGGTTGCAAAAGCATGCGCGGCCACAGCGGTAACGATGTCTGTCACCAACATGGTCGGCGAGGTCATTGCCACCTTTGGCACGCGCGACCAGGCGCGCACGTATTGCCCCAAGCTTGCGAGCGGCGAGTACGCAGCGGGCTCGTTTGCACTCAGCGAGCCCGGTGCAGGGAGCGATCCGGGCGGCATCGCGACGGTGGCTACGCGCGAGGGCGATGAGTTCATTCTTGAGGGCAACAAGCAGTGGATCACATCGGGTGCGCACGCCGGGGTATTCATCGTATGGGCGCGCACAGCGCCCCGCGGTACGCATCCAGGCGGGCGCGGCCTTTCCTGTTTTTTGGTCGAGGCTGGCACTCCAGGGCTTCGCATTGGCCGAGCCGAAGACAAGATGGGACTTCGTGCTTCCAACACGGTGAGCCTTACGTTTGAGGGCGTGCGGGTCCCGGTCTCAGCCATGTTGGGTGAGCCTCAAGGCGCCTTTAAAATTGGCATGATGGCGCTAGACGGCGGACGCATCGGCATCGCATCGCAAGCTATCGGCATTGCGCGCTGCGCCCACGAAGCATCGAGCGCGTATGCGAGGGAGCGCACCGCTTTTGGCAAAGCCATCTCCGAGTTTCAGGCGCTTCAATGGATGATGGCTGACAGCCAAACGGAGATCGATGCGGCCGACCTGCTGTGCATGCGCGCGGCTTGGCTCAAAGAAGCTGGCAAGCCATTCTCGAGCGAGGCGTCCATGGCCAAACTCTATGCGTCTGAGATGGCAGTGCGCGTGAGCAATCGCGCGGTACAAATCTTGGGCGGCTACGGCTACACGCGTGAATTTCCTGTAGAACGTAATCTGAGAGATGCGCGTGTGACCACCATTTATGAGGGCACCAGCGAAATTCAACGTATGGTGATCGCGCGCTCTGTTCTTGCAGACTGAGCGTTGCGGTTTTCCGCCCGGAAGGAGTGTCCGAAGATGTCAGAGTTCACAAGTGAGGGAATCCGCGTCCGCGTGGAGACTCAGTACATGGAGGATCAATCGAGCGCCAAAGAGCGGCGCTACGTCTTCGCCTACCGCATTGTCATCGCCAATGTGGGTGACGCCCCGGCAACCTTGCGCGCGCGTCATTGGACAATCGTCGACGGCACGGGCAATGTGCGCGAAGTGAAGGGGCGTGGCGTCGTCGGCAATGAACCCAGGCTGCGTCCTGGCGAGAGCTTCGAGTATACGAGCGGATGTGTCTTGCCTACCTCACGCGGTCGTATGCATGGCATCTACGAGATGGTGCGCGATGATGATTCGGTGTTCGAGGCCCCGATCGCCCCGTTCGAGCTGCGCCTTCCCAATAACGTAAATTGAAAGTGTGGCCCATTATAGGGCCGTGGAAGTTCAAAAAGCCAACTTGGTTATCGACCAAGTTGGCTTCAAAGCGAGGACGTGTAAATCAGACGATTTTGACGTTGTAGCGCGCAGCATAAGCCACCAAGCCGATCTTGTCGATCGTGCGGATATCGCGCGTTGTGACGTCCATGGTGACGTAACGGCCGAGCTCGGGAACGAACAAGCGGCGCGTCTGCACGTTTACGTTCTGCCAACGCTTCGTTTTGATGTTGGAATGCGAGACGTTTTGAGCACTCAACTTACGCTTGCCTGTGATTTCGCTCTTTGCCATGACGGTAGTCCTTCAGTCCGGGGCGGTCTTCCAGCCCACGTAGGAGTGAAGGGGTACCAAAGGTTCGCCGAGCTGGTCAAGGGAAAGACGCGACATTTGCCCGCAAAGTTCGGTGCACCAGGCTTGAAGGCGCTCAAACTGCCCGCCCCGAGTGCCCTGAGCTTCGTGCATGTAGAGGCGGCGCGAGAGTTCGACTTGAATCGCATGCACGCCTGCGCTCGGCTTGCCGTAGTGCCGAACGCCGTAGCCCCCAAGGTAGGGCGTATCCACCACGGCGCGCAGCCCCGCCGCGGCTGCAACGCCCATCACAAGCGAGGTCAGCGCAGGCGCGCAGCTTTGGCCCCCGCGCGTGCCGGGAACCACGTCCGCGGCAGTAGCGGTCGAGGGCATGGAGTGCGCGCAGAGTAACACCGCGAATCCAAATTTGGCGTGGCGTACCCGCAGCGCCTCCGCCACGGCTGAATGGTAGGGGCGATAGATGCTATCTACACGCAATTGCCATTCGCCGCGCAACAGCTTGCGCGTGTGGACGTAACGTCCGTCGCTTGTGAGCTTCCACAAGCAGCCTTGGTTGCTGCCGCGTTTGCGTGGTGCGTCTTCGATCACTTCGCTATCGATGTCGTCTTTGTCGCGATTGAGATCGAGCGCCAAGCGAGACACACCGCCGACAACGAGGGTTGCTCCGAACTCCGGCGCGCGCGCGTAGAGCTCATCGACGTACAGGTCGGCCTCGGCCACGATGCTGCGGGCCGGAGCATTGAGCAGCGCCAGGTGCTCCGGCGCAAGCCAGGTAGAAGCGTGGGGCACCTCGACGACCAAGGGGCTCATCGCCCCCAAAGGCGGCGTCAGTGTGTAGGGTGCAGGCTTCATTTGTGTACGGCGCGCGGATGCGATTTCTTGAAAGCTTGTGCCACGTGATCGCTTGCAACGCGCGTGTAAATCTCGGTGGTCGTCAAATCGGCATGACCTAACATGGCTTGCACCGCACGCAAGTCTGCGCCGCCCTGAAGAAGGTGCGTCGCAAACGAGTGGCGAAGGGTATGCGGCGAGACGGTCCCGCGTACACCTGCCGAAAGCGCGTGCTTTGCGAGCAATTTCCAGAATCCTTGGCGTGTGTAGGGCTTTCCGCGTGGCGACAGAAACAACTCCGGCGCGCCGTGCTTGGCGTACACGTTGCGTGTGTTTTGCACGTAAACATGAAGGCGTTCTAAGGCGATGTCTCCCACAGGGATAAGGCGCCGTTTGTTGCCCTTGCCCAGTACCGACACGATGCCGCGACCATGGTCCACATCCTCCGCTCGGAGGCCAACGAGCTCGCTCACGCGCATGCCGGCCGCATACATCATGTAGATCATGGCTGCGTGCGTCCGGCCCGCGTGCGTATCCTCCGACGGCGATGCGAGCAAAAGCTCCACATCGCCATGCGAGAGCGGGCGGGGCAAGCGTCGACCCAAGCGCGGTCTGTCCAAGAGCTCGGTGGGGTCGGCGGCGATCTCCTTCTCGCGCAGCAGAAACCGAAAAAAGCCTCGCAAGCCCGACAAAAGGCGTGCCGTGGAGCGCGCCGCACCGCCGCCCTCGACTTGGGCAACAAGCACGCGCCGGAGCAGATCTGTGTTCACATCGCCCGGGGCGAGTTCGCCGCCGAGGAGCAACAATGCTGACAAATCGCGCGCATAGGCCTCCACCGTGTTGGGTGAGAGCGCACGCTCCACGCGCAAATGCACGAGATAGACGTCGACCCATGAGTGCAGCGTTCGCACACGAACCACCCTAGCGGAGCCAGGCCGAGAGAGAGAACAGAACGGCGCGACAATTTCTTTGGCATTGTGGCTCAAAAAAACTAACTTCCGACGCTGTACCAATGAACGTTTGATGGGAGCCGCGCCATGTCTGAAGACAAGAAACCAAAGATCGATCTCAAGGCACGCTTGGGCAAGACCGCCACAGGCGCCATTCCTTCGATGGTTCCTGGGCCAAGCATGGCCCCCGCACCCATCTCTGGCGGCATCCCTACCCCCTCAGGCGTCGAGCCTTCGAGCGCACTTGCTGCCGTGGCTGGAAACAAACCCTTCCGCGCAGTCTCCGAGCCACCCGCAGCCGTGCAGCGCATCGAGCTCGACGAGGGCACCATCGACGTGGCCACCAAAGCGGCTTGGAAAAAAGGCCTGATCATGGGCTGCTTGGGAGCCGTCGCCACGCTCATTGTAGGGTATGTTGCTGGGGGCGCTTCGGCCACGGCCGACGACCGCGCGAAGGGTGTCAAGAGCGCAGCTGAACTGGGCGAAGCCGCCAACAAGGCCAAGGGTGACTTCACCAGCCTTACCGCCAAGCTTGAGGCAGGCCTCAAGACCATTCGCGAGAACAAGTTCCCCGACACACTAGCGAGCGAGCTCGGCGCCATTCACCCAGACTTCGACGGAACGCAGCTTGCGGGGCGTCGCTTCTCGGGTTTCCCTCCAGCGACGGCACAAAAGGTCGTGACCTTTATCTCGGCGGTTGACGCGTTCAACGCCAAGAAGGAAAGCTTAGCAAATTTGCTGTCCAAAGCGCAGAAGCCGCTGACAGAAGTGTTCGCCAACAAGGGCGTGTCTACGGTGGGCTATGTGGTCGCGCTTGGCAAAGACAAGGACAACAACGCGGTGGCTTTCCTCAAGCCGCTCGCGTTGCCGATCAAGCCCGCCGCAGGCAAATTGGACTTGCCCGCCAAGTTCACGTTTTTGGATCACGGCGCGAAAGTAGACGCTCCCAAGGCCGGCGCAGGCGCGCTTGCCAGCGGCAGTGCAGCCTATGTAGATCCGGCCACCGTGGAGGCCGCGTTCCCGTCGGAATCAGCCGGTGTGCAGAAGCAGTTGAGCGGTGTGCTTGCGGGTGTGCTGAGCGATCTCAAAGGTGCACAGGGCGAGACGGCGGCGGACACCAAGCCAGGTCTCGTGAAGAGCGCGTCGGATCTTGCTGAGTTGCTCGCCAAGGTTAAGTAGTCGCCACTGGGCAACGGCGCTGTGTGTCCTTGTGACCGCGGCGCCGCGTGCGTCTTCAGGTGAGCTTCAGCCGATCAAGGACAACCGCTACAATCTTGAGCTGGTGTTTAGCCCGGTGCTCGCATCGGGCCGAGACACTGCACTTGCGGGCGCCACCGTGGCACTTGCCGATGGCGTCGGCGGCGCCGCAGTGAGCGCGGCCTCACCGTCCATGCGCGCGCACAGTCAGCGCGATTGGTTCACGTGGGACGCGGATGCGACCATCTCGTTTCCTGGTCTTTTGAGCAACAGCGGCGATGTGCTCAACGCGGGAGGCCGTACACAACGTGCAAGCTCCCTTTCGGCAAGCGGCTGGGTGCACGCTGCCGCGGGTTTAAACCTGCAATTTGGTGCTTTTGGTCTCACACACTCTACGCAGTGGGACAGTTTTGCGGTGCAGCGTGAGGAGTCGCGTCTCCTCGTGAATTTTGGGCGTCATTCAGAACTTGTGGCGTACTCCATGCTGCGCGGTCAGCTGGTTGTGGGCGGTGGAATACGCATTCTCGCGGCGTCTGTCTTGAGTGCAGATCGCTCAAGCACGCTGCTCTCCTTGGGTGGCGCGGCGCCTGAAGTTGGCGCGACATGGATGCCCACCAACAAGCCCTATCGGTTGTCGGCAACAGCCCGCGGCCCCATCGCGCTCAACATCGATCTGGGGCCACGCAAAGGTGACGTCGCTGAGTCAAAGTCGTTGATCCTGCCTGAGGGGATCCGACAGCCCTGGGAGGTGGACTTTGGGATGGCTTACCAGCTCGGCCCGCACCCCATGAACATTGGCTGGGACAACCCCCACGAGGGGCCAGTCGCCCCAATCGACCCGAGCAAGCTTGCACGCACGCACGCCACCATGTTGCTCAGCGTGCGTGTTTTGGGCTCCAACGATGGGGCGGTGAGCGTGCTCGGATTTTCAGAGCAAGTGAAGGACGGAAGTGCGTCGGTCACGTTCGCACCGCACATCGCGCTAGAGACCGAGCCGTGGCCAAATGCTGTCAAAATCCGTACCGGGACCTACTTGGAGCCCGCGCGCCTGCTAGGCAGCACGCCCCGACCTCACTTCACCGCCGGCCTCGAGACCCGTCTGGCCTACATCGACATTTTCTCGTTTATCAAAGGCTTCGACTTGGGCCTACAGGCTTACGTCGATACGGCGCCGCGCTACACCAACATCGGCGGCTTCTTTACGGTCTGGAAGTAACTGCGCTCTACACTATGTGCAAAGCACATTCAGTTAGGCAGCGATGTGCGGCTGCTGCTTGGCCCGTAGCTATGCACATGGCCCACATGCTCCAGCTCGCGCGTGAAGGCGCGTGAGAGCTCTTCTTCGACCCGCTCCGGGCTGCCGGCAGCGCGCTCCAAGTTGCGCTGGTACACGAACACGCGGGCGTGGTTTTCGCCCACGACATCGAGCACGCAGGGGGTGAATGGGTCGGCGCCGTCGGCCACGATTTCCGGCCCCGGCATGTCCACAACGAACACATCCACGTGGCTTGCGAACTTGCCAACCTCGGCGCCGTTGCGCTCGATCACAGCCTGCACGAGCTCTTTGAGCGCGTTGCCGGCCATGCTCCACGGCGGCCCGGGATGCGAAAGCTCAATCTCCCGCGCGCGCAAAAAGTGAAACACCGTTTGGGTCTCGTCGCCACGCTCCTCGGAAAGCAAGCCCGAGTAATAGTGCGCATCCGAAGAGTGATCATCCAAAGTGAGCGCCTGCGCCAGCAAAGGCGCGGCCTCCGACGATTTCCCCAAGTCAAAGAACGCGCGCCCCGCCGCGAGCGCCTGGCCTGGCAGCGAGATGCTTGCGGTCTTCACGCGTTTGAGTGTCTTGAGCGCCGCATCTTCGTCGCCCTTGGCAAGCATGATGTCCACCTTGAGAAGCAAGCAGTCGTTCTCCTCGGAAGGGTCCACCGCCACAGCGAGTGCTTCTTCACACATGGCCAGCGCGCGATCGAATTCGCCGAGCGGCGCGAGCAAAACCTCGGCCGCGCCAAGCATGGCTTCGAAGTAATCTTCGTCGATCTCAAGCGCCTTCTCAAAGTGCTCCAGCGCCTCCGCAGGGTCGCCCGCAAGGGCCGTCACATGCCCCAAGAAATGATGCGCCTCAGGCGACTCGGGAGTGGTGCGTACCGTCTCCTTGGCGGTCGCGAGGGCGCCCGCAACGTCGCCTCGTTCGATCAGATCCCAGCCTAGGTCGAGTTGCGCAGAGAGTTGATCCAAAGTGCCGCGGGTTGTGGTGCAAAACGAGGGCGGCGTCAAGGTGCGCGGCGAGCTGCGGCGCCGACAGGAACGCCGGCGCCCACGGCAATGCAGCTGCGCGTGGACGCTTTTTGCTCAGCCAGCGCAGCGTTCTGTCCTTGCAGTGCTGCCAGGAGCTCTTCCAACGACTGCACCTGCCGCTCAACTTGTTCTGCTTGAACATAGTATAGCCAATAATCACCCCCGCAGCGCGCATGGTTTGGACGTCGCGGGCCACAACGCACCGCGACCGTAGCGTCCGCTTTTTTTCGCTCGGAGATAAGGTCTGATCGCGCGCGGAGGAGGTCGGACGTGGCAAGGGAAATCTGCTCCTGCAGCCAGGCTGTTGCGGCCGCCTTGGCCTCCTGTTTTCGTCGGCTATCTCCATGGTCAGCGATGACCCGCTGAGCGTTGCATGCGGTGAGCGAAGGCTGAGCGACATAGCTTGTGAGCATCCCACCTTCACCGCGGTTCGCCGCACTCGTCTCAACCCGTGTCGGCACGGGCCCCGCGTCCGCTAACATATGGACATGAAACGGATCCAGTGTCGACGATTCGGACAAAAGCCAGGAGTTCGTCATCACGGCTGGTGGCTCCGGAAGCAGTTCGGACGAACAGCCGCGCGCAACGCGCGTCATTCCCTGGGCGCAATGTTTGCTCGCAATGATGTGCTCACAATCGTTGCGAGACCGAGCGCTGTTCGAGGAAAGTGATAAGTCCCACCAAGCAACCGCGACGTTCCCTTGGTCCACGCACTCCACTCTCGCAAGAAGGCCATCGGGGTTCACCTGGGCCGCATATGCAGCAACATAGATTGGCTGCGTGTTCACTGGCGCCACCGGCCCCCGAACAGCATGCCCGCACGATGTTGCCATCAACGCGATCGCCGCGACCGCAAAGGCCGGGCGTACTTTCAAGGGCCCGTTCACGGATGCACAAGCACACGCGTGCCCTGGTTCGATTCCGTCGCGTTGATGCCGTGCCAGCCTTCGGGCAGTTGCGGCTCGGTCCAGTTGAACACCGTGCGGGCATCGGTGGGGGCCAAGTTGGAGCAGCCGTGGCTGCGCACGTTGCCGAAGCTGGTGTGCCAGAAGGCGCCGTGGATGGCGTAGCTGTTGTTGTAGTACATAATCCATGGCACATCCTGGATGGAGTAGGGGCCGTCCGCGGCCACGTCACCATCCATCGTAGCCGCCACGTGCTTCTCGCGGATCCGGAAATCGCCTGGCGGCGTGCTGTGATCTTTGGTCTTGTCGTTGCGATCTTTTTTGCCTGTGGATGTAAGTGTAACATACACAGGTGTGTCACCCTCATAGAGCACGATGGATTGTGTGCTGAGGTTGGTGTCCACCCATTTCTCTCCCGCAGCGAGGCCCTTTGGCGGCGCCATGCGCTTGACGAGAACCACCTCGGCTCCGCGCACCCAGTAGCCGTC
>JAYWGI010000488.1:0-4079 GCA_043779025.1 Myxococcales bacterium | reverse complement strand
GGCGGAGGGAGTAAGCGTCGTTTCGCGACCCCAAGGGCAGTGCGCCAAGGCATCCTGTGGCGTGTCATCGCGACAACGCGCGACGGACCGGAGCGTGTGTCGAGCGGCGAGTAATCGCAAGCGCGGCGTACATGCTCCCCGGCCTCCGCGGCGCCGGTCCCGCGCTGGAGGAGCGAGCTCCCGCCCCGCGTCGGTTGCGCCGTTCAGGCGCCCCTGCCGTGTTGGGTGTGTGGCGGCGCTGGGGGCGTTTGGCGAGGCGTCGAGCGTGCCGCCCTACTCCGCCGCCGCCGCACCCAGATTCAACCGCAGTGGCACCACGATCATGGAGATCCCCCGGTGTTGCAGCCGCTTCTGCACGCTGAATGCCGTTTCATTGTGCAGTACACGGTTCCACAAAGTGTCCTCGTCGAAGATGAGCTGCCCGGCGACAAACAACCCCTGCGGGAACCGCTGCACCAGCGCCTCGGCGATCCGCTCCACCTCCACCGCAACCTCCGTGCCAACCGACAGTGCACTCGCGCTTCGCAGCCCCAAGGTGCGTGCATACTGCTCGTATCGCAGCAAGCTGCTGCGCGTCCGATGCTCCAGCGCTGCTACTTGGTCGGCTCCCTTAAACGACTCCGAATCGACGACAGCGACGCTCACGAATACCACGCTCGCGAAGTGCCCCGGAAAGGTGCGAAGCAGACTCAGAAGCGCGTGTCTGCCCAGGCCTCCGTAGCCACCCACGAGCAAAATCGCGACCGGTTTGTTTGCGTCGGGCTCGGCATTGTCGTGGTGCTCCGACAGGCCGCGCGTGACGCCTTCGCAGAAGACGAGCGAAGTGCTGCTCTCGCGCGGCTCGTCGTCGAGCGCGTCGCACGCGGGAGCCGGTACGCTGCTGTCGAGCTGACGCACGGCGCGTCGCACGTCGTCGTAGTGGCGCTTGATGGTGAAGCAAAGGGCCACGAGTGCGGCCGTCACAAGCACCGTTACCCAGCCGCCTTCGCTGAACTTCTCCAGCACCGTGATAACCAAGATGGTTGCGCAGAGCCCAAGGGCCACGACATGCGCGATAAGGTTCTTCTGCCAACCTTTTTGCTCGCCGCGGTGCTGGATCCAAAAGCGTGTCATGGCCAGGTTCGACAAGCTGAACGTGAGAAACACATTGATTGAGTACATGACGACCAAGCGCGACACGTCGCCGCCCGTGTAGGCCAGCGCCGCGTACGCGGCTACCGACATGATGACCACGCCGTTGCGCATAGAGAGGCGATCGCTCAGCGCGGCAAAGCGATGGGGAAGCCACGAGTCTGTGGCCATGTTCGCCATCACGCGAGGGCCATCCAAGAAGCCGGCTTGGGCCGCTACGAAGAGCAGGGCGCCCTCGCTAAACAGAGTAACGACGATGAAGGCGCGACCCACGGGCACACCAAACAAATGCCAATGCGAAGCTACGCGCTCGACGAGTACAGCGTTCATGGTCTTTCCTGGCTCGGGGTGCGCGTGGACCAGCAAATAGGCAAGCAGAATGCCGCCGGCCGTGAGCGCGAGCGAAACGGCCATAAGCACCATGGTGCGCTGCGCCGTTTGGACGCGCGGCTCGCGCATCATGCCCACGCCATTTGAGACCGCCTCGATGCCGGTGTAGGTGCCGCCGCCCATCGAGTACGCGTGGATGAAAAGCTTGAGCGCACCAAAGGTGCCGAGCATGCTCGCGCTACGGGAGATGTTGGCGTGTACTTCCGTGGAGACTGCACCCACATCGCCCATGTGGCCGCCGATTGCGACCGCTAGCAGAATGGCGTGTGTCACCAAGAAGATGCCGAAGATCGGCACCAACGATTTGACCGACTCCTTGGCGCCGCGAATGTTGAGCAAGGTCAGACCCGCAATGCCCGCCACGGCCAAGGGCATCTTCCAGCGCAGCATATGCTCGGGCAAGAAGCTAAAAATGGCGTCGGCGCCGCTCGCAATCGATATGGTGATAGTGAGCACGTAGTCGACCAACAGTGCGGCGCCGGATATGACACCTACACGCGGATGTAGGAGCCGTGAGGCCACCACGTAACCGCCACCGCCCGAGGGAAACTGCTCGATGATGCGGCTGTAGCCGTAGCTGATGATAAACACCGTGGCAGCAGTCGAAAGCGCCAAAAAGAACGCCATCCCGGTGTGCTCGCCCAGCGCGCGAAAGGCTTCGTCTGGGCCATAGGCCGAGGAGGACAATCCGTCCGCCCCCAGTCCCACCCACGCGAGCAATGCGACCAGAGAGAGTTTGTGAAACGCATGCGGGTCTTTGACATCTTTGGGAGGACCGAACACCAAATCCCGAAATCGATTCTTCATGGCTGTGCGGCCCAGCGTAGTGCCGCGAACCAAACGCCGGCAACGCGCGGGGCATCCACGAGCGCAATCTTGATACTTCCTTGATAGCTCTTCCCTTGCTCCTGACGCGTCGCTGATGGCCCTTGATCTACGCTGAAACAATGACCCGCGAAGACAAGTTGATCCTCGGCGGTGCGCTCGCACTGGGGGCCCTTGCGATGGGCCTGGACATGGCGCTTGGCCGGGCGTGGAACGTGGAGGCCTCCCTGGGGATGCTCATGTTCGTTGCGGGTGCTTATGTGTTTGCACGTGCCTGAACCCGCAGGTGGCGACTTGGGTGTAGAGTGCGTGTAGACAAATCCCGATGACTTCACCCATTGTCATTCCCAGTGCTAAACCCGCGCCGATTCTGGCGGCGGTCAGCATTGTTGTGGCCGTGACGGGGCTAGGCATGGCGGCGCGAAGCCTTTTTCATTTGTCCGTGGTCTCCCTGCCCGATGTCGTTGCACTCTACATGCTTGCCATTGCGGCCACAGCCGTACGTTACGGTCGCGCGTCGTCGTTAGTGGCGTCCGCCCTTGCGGTTGCGGCCTACGACTTCGTGTTCGTGCCACCCTATTGGACGCTCGCCGTGGACGACGCGCGGCACATACTCACGTTTGCTACGATGTTCGGCGTGGGCGTGTTCATCAGCGGCCTTACAGCGCGCATTCGCGAGCGTGAGACGGAGGCGCGCGCCGCCACCCTGAAGGCCAGCACTGAGCAAATTCGAAGCTCATTGCTCAGTGCCGTGTCTCACGACTTGCGGACGCCGCTGGGCGCCATCACCGGCGCTGCGACGACCCTGCGAGATGGTACGGCTGAGCTGAGTACCTCCCAAAGAGCGGAGTTGCTCGATGCTATTTGCGATGAGTCCGAGCGCTTGGAGCGGTTGGTGGCGAACCTGCTTGAGATGACGCGCCTCGCTGCCACTGACGTAGAAATCCGCGCCGAGTGGGTGCCCTTGGAGGAGCTGGTTACTTCGGCGCTGGCGCGTCTAGAAACGCGTATAGGTGCACGCGACGTGGTGGTCGACTTGGCCTCAGATCTGCCGCTACTGCACGCAGATCCGGTGTTGCTGGAGCAGCTTCTGCTTAACCTCTTGGACAATGCGCTCAAGTATTCTTCTGAAGGCTCACCCTTGGAGGTGCGAGCGCTACTTGAGCAAGAGCGAGTTCAGATTCATGTTTCCGATCGCGGTCGGGGTTTGGGAGGGCTTGACCCGGAAGGCCTGTTTGAGAAGTTTGTGCGTGGCTCCAACCCGGGCATCCGAGGCTCTGGCCTTGGCTTGGCGATCTGCAAGGCCATCGCGGTGGTGCACGGAGGCGGCATACGCGCCGGGAATCGCGAGGAAGGAGGCGCCGAGTTTGAAGTCTGGCTTCCTGCGTCACGCATTGCCCCTCAGCTGGATCTCCAGGCTCCGCTAGAGGCCTTGCAATGAGCGCGCTCAGCCCTGTTGTTTTGCTCGTAGAAGACGAGCCGCAGATGCGTCGATTCTTGCGGGCCTCCCTGAGCTCTCATGGCTATCGCCTGCTTGAAGCCGAAACTGCTGTTATGGGGACGCAGCTCGCAACATCGCATCGTCCAGATCTGATCTTAATGGACCTGGGTCTCCCGGACGGCGACGGCATTGCGCTCACGCGCGCGATGCGGGAGTGGACGCAGACGCCCATCATTGTCATCTCTGCGCGAGGTCGCGAGGAGGACAAGGTGAAGGCATTGGATGCCGGAGC
>JAYWGI010000487.1:0-13082 GCA_043779025.1 Myxococcales bacterium | reverse complement strand
CTGCGGTGCCGGAGGTGCCAAGCAAACCGTTGTTCTTCTCGAAGATCTTCCGTAGCTCGGCCACGGTGCGGTTGCGGTTGTCTGTAACGCCTTCGACGAGGAACAGCGTGCCGCCGGGGCCCGACCCCTCATACAAAACTTCATCGTAGGACTCGCCATCCAGCTCGCCTGCGCCGCGCTTCACGGCGCGCGTGATGGTGTCAGAGGGCATGGCCTGCCCGCGAGCGGCTGCAACGGCGGTGCGCAGGCGAGGGTTGCTGGTCACGTCTCCGCCACCCATGCGGGCCGCAACCGTGATTTCCTTAATCAGCTTGGTGAACATTTTGCCGCGCTTGGCGTCGGTTGCTCCCTTTTTGTGCTTGATCGTTGCCCACTTGGAATGGCCACTCATGCTCTTTATCCTTTGAAAGTGTGGACGCAGAGCCTACCTCAGGGCGCGCAGCTTGAGAAGGGCGTCCAAAGGGCCTAACGACGGTGCTTGAGGGTGCAGGCTGCATGCGGTATCGCATTACGCAGTGGGTACGTGGACCAAAGCGGCAAAAGTTGGAGCGTTCGCGCTCGGCTCTGCCGTTGCGGGCTACGGTGTGTATAGCACCTTGGGTGGGAGCAAGATGGGCGGCCCGAAGGGCTACTTGGTTCATGGCTACATCAAGGACGCTACCGGCCTCGCCAACCACTCGCGCGTCAACATCGCGGGGATTCCGGTTGGGCAAATCGAGAGGATCTCGCTCGAAAACGGCAAAGCGCGCGTCGACGTCCGCATGCATGGCGACGTGAAGCTCTACGAGAGCGCAAGCCTCGGAAAGAAGAGCGCTTCGATCTTGGGCGAAAGCGCCATCGTGCTGACGCCTGGACTTGAGGGCGAGCGCGTGCTCGGTGAGGGCGACGAGGTGCGCAGCATTATTGAGTCGGCAAGCACCGATCAGATCATGAACGACGTGGCGCGCATCGCCGATCGCGTCAAAGTGGTGTCGGAGCAACTGGCCAACTCGCTCGGCACCGACAAAGGCGGCAGCGACGTGCGCCGCATTCTCGCGAACCTCGCCGACGCGACTGAGGCGCTCAATGAGACCGTGCGAGAAAACCGCGCATCACTACACGAGACCCTGGCGCACGTGGATCGGATCACGGGCGAGGGTGAGCCGAAAATAGCGGCCATTTTGGACAATGTCCGGGCCATTACATCCGACGTGCGCACTCTGGTACAGCCCAGTGACGGCAAGGGCGGGGTCGGGGAGTTACACGCCACCATGGAGCGTGTTGGCCGCGCCTCGGCGAGCCTTGAAAGCGCACTTGGCCACGTGGATTCAATTACGGGCCGCATCGATCGAGGTGAAGGCAGCATCGGGCGTCTCACCAAGGACGACAGTTTGGTCCGAGAGGTTGAGGGAGTGGCCGAGGGCATCGGCGACTACGTAGACGGCGTGCGGCGTTTGCAGACGATTGTGGGCCTGCGCAGCGACTACAACTTCTTGTCGGGCACCATCAAAAGCTACGTGGAACTGCGCCTGCAACCGCGCGAGGACAAGTACTACGTCATCGAGCTCATCAATGACCCGCGTGGCAAGACAAACTACACCCAAACGGATGTAGACAGCACCAACCCCAACGACCCGGCGCACTACCGAACGTTGACCACGACCACCACGGACCAGTTTCGCGTGACGGTTCAGTTTGCCAGGCGGGTGAACTTGGGGGACGGCTTCGGCATCACCGGGCGTTTTGGTATCAAGGAGTCGACGGGCGGCTTGGGCATCGACGCGCACCTTCTCAATGGTCGCTTCGAAGTGGTGAACGACGTGTTCGGTTTTGGCGAAGGGGTACGCCCCCGTTACCGGGTATGGTTGGGCTACGAGTTTCTTAAAAAAGTGTGGTTCATTGGCGGTGTGGACAACGTGTTTTTGTCCGACCGACGCGACTACTTTATGGGCTTGCAGTTGCGCTTCACCGACGACGACTTGAAGACGATTTTGCCCTTTGCGCCCATTCCGAATTGAGCGAGACGGCGTGAGCGCCTTACCGTAGATACACCCATGCGCCATTTGCGGCTTTGGGTGACACTTCTAGATGCAAATGGTTGTGGTGCGGCTTGTTAAAATTGGGGGTCAGTACCACATGAAACGAGCCTGAGGCGACGACCTCGCATGTCATGAGACGTAGCAAATTGGCTTCTGTGGTGCGCGGGTTGGGGGCTGCCCCATCGCCGCACACGGCCCCAGCCAAATGGCCACCAAAGTCTGTATCCACCACCAGCTTTTGACCCCCCGCGAACACGAGGGTGCCGACGTCGATAGCGAGCCCCGCGCCGTGCCGCTGGCCGGCTTTTCTCTCTGGCCAAGTCTTTCCTGAGGGGGGCCTATACATCGACATGTGCAGCACGCGGGTCACGCCGTGCAGAGACCAAACACTCGCCAAATCGTCGAGCGCGAGCGCCAAGCGGCAGTCCAAGATGTCGTACACCGACATCTTGCTCCCGGCCGCGTAGGCGCGGAATTCGATGCCGCGTACGGGCGCCAAAAAACGCACTGGGAAAGGCACGCCTCGTGCGCTTGCGAGCGCCTCAAACGCCACACCGCGCTCTGTGAGTTCGCTGGAGCACTGCGCTCCGCTCAGCGTCGCGTAGTGGGTGGCGCGATTGAGCGGCGCATGTTGCGTCAAGCCGAGATCTGCAGCCAATGCGATGGCGAGAAACAGTTCAACCATTGCGCCACAGTGTAGCGCCTCTAAAGCTCATCGGCAGAAAAGCTCAAAATCGCGCCGATATCGGTGCTGCCCGCCACGAGTGCGGCCAGGCGATCGAGCCCAAGCGCATTGCCCGAGCAAGCAGGCAGTCCTCGCTCCAATGCGCTTAAAAACTTCTCATCCAAGGGGTACACGTCGAGCCCACGTGCTCTGCGCTCATGCTGGTCCGCCTCGAAGCGTGTGCGTTGCTCATCGGCGTCGGTGAGCTCGCCGAACCCGTTGCATAGCTCGAGCCCCGCGACGTACAACTCGTAGCGCTCTGCCACGCGTGGGTCGCGTGGGTCTTTGCGAGCTAGCGAGGCCTGCGTGCTGGGGTACTCGGTGAGGAACACCGCTCGGTTGAACTCAGCAATGGCAGGCTCAACCTCGTCGACGAGAATGCGGAAGAAGGTGTCTTCGTCGCTGTCGGCCATCTCGAAAAACCCGGCCTCGCCTATGGACGCAAAGCGCTCAAACGCGACACGCAGGGGCAAACGCTCAAAGGGCGGCAATGTGCAGACTGCACGTTGCCCCAACAGCACGCGGCCACTCGTTACACGCGCCACCAACTGCTCGGTATCGCTCATCGTGTCGGCCTGCGTGCCCGGGGCGCGGTACCACTCGAGCATCGTAAACTCGGGATTGTGGCGTGCGCCCAGCTCGCCGCGCCTGAACACTTTGCTAATCTGAAAGATGCGGTTGTACCCGTCTCCCAGCAGCCGCTTCATTTGGTACTCGGGCGAGGTCGCCAAGTAGCGCGCGGCGTGGGAGGTCTTCGTCTCGAAGGCATCTAGATGCACATCGAGGCCAGGGCAGGGAACCAACGCTGGGGTTTCCACCTGCAAAAAACCACGCGATGCAAAGAACTCCTGCGCGTCACGCGTGACTTGAGCGCGCAGTGCAAGTGCCTTGCTCATGGGGCTTATTGTCCGCCGCTGGCGTCCGTGGCTGCGCTATCGGCCAGGTTGGCGGCATCTACGCCGGCATCTGTAGACGAGCTGGTGTGACCGTCGTGGGCCATCGGAGCAGCGTCCACGGAATCGTCGACTTCGGGCTGAATGGTGGCGGCGCCTTTGCACGCGGATGCAGTGGCCTTCGTCAGATCGCTCGGGCAGCAGAGGTTCTGCGTCGTGCCTTGGAGCAGCGCGCTTTTGGTGCAGACCAGGCCGTCGCTGCAGTCCGTATTCAGGCTGCAGCGCGTGCCTTCGCTTTGCTGTCCGCATGCCGCAAACACGGCGCTCAAGAGCGCGGCCCAAGGCAGCAAGAAGCGTGGAAACGAACGAACCATGGATTTTTTCATTACGATGGCCATCCTTAGGACAAGACAGGGCTGCGGCTCAAGCATGCCGTTCGTGGAGCCATTGCCAGCGCGCCATTAGGAGCCGCTGTCCTTCCCGCGGGCAATGGCGCGAAGGTGCACGCAGTACCATTCGCCGCGCCACGAGATCATCGACTTGATGGGGACTCTCTTTTCGCGTCCGCGCAGGGTGTAGACGATCTGTGCGTTGTATACACGGTAGTAGCCGACCTTGTTCCACTCCTCGCCGGGCTCCACCCAGCGCGCACTTCGCTCGGGAATCTCTAGCCGTACGAACTGGGCCTCTTCGCGGCCGCGGCCCAGTTCCTTTGCGCTGTCGTGAATATCTTGGTTGTACTCTGCAAGCAAACGGTAACGCCAATCGCGCTCGGGGTTTGCGACATCTTTCACTTGCTTGTAGGCGCCCACGGGGAAGAAGAAAGCCTCGGCCCGAGCCGGGTCGTCATGGGCCATGGCGTCAAAAAGGGCGGTCACCCCGCGTTGTAGCAAGACCGACTCAGAGGCGGGTTTGTCCCGAGTCTGGGGTGGGTCTGTGGCCGTTGGAGGCGCCGAGACGGAGCTGGAGCCCACGGCGAAAGGTGATGCAGCATCAGACGTGGGAGCGACGGAAATGGGCATTTTGCTTGGTTCTGCTACCCGGACTGCGTTGCCACTCGATGGCATGGGCAGAGGTGCGATGTTGTCCAGGCCGACCGGGCGAGGCGGATCCACGTGGGTGCATGCGGTCAAGCTGAACAACCAAAGCGCACAAAGCGCGATCGATGAGGACGAACGGTGCAACATTTCGTAGACTGCGCGCGTAACACCTTTGGAGGTCCGAATGAACACAGCGAAATGGATCGTGACGATGGCGTGCTTGGTGATGGCTACCGGGGCCTGCAAGAAGGACGAAGAGCCTGCTCCCGTAGCGGCGAACACACAATATCAGCAGCAACCGCAGCAGGGCTACCAGCAGCCACAACAGCCGCAGCAGGGCTACCAGCAGCCGGCCACGCAACAGCCGGCCGTGGTCGCACCCATCGGAACACTCGCGGTACCCGGTCCACTCGCGCTGCCGTGCTCGAGCGACGCGCAGTGCACCACCGCCAAATGCAACACGCAGTACGGTAAGTGTGTTTTCCCGTGCGCCACGGACTTCGATTGCAACCCAGGCAATAGCTGCGTCAAGGGCTTGGTCCCGGCTTGTATGCCCAAGCTTGGCAACTGAAGGGCGCCTGAAAGCAAGAACCGTGCATAACGCACGCATTGGCCAAACCGATGCGTGCGTTGCGCATTTGTGTTCCGGAGGTCGTTATAGCAGGGAGAGGACGTGCCACGCATGCACGGCCTGTGGCTCGCTGAACCCTAGCGCTCGCACAGCAGGCAACGCCTCAGACCAGCGCATCCGGCGCCGAAGCACGCTGGCCAGAGCGGCCACGGGGTGCGCCAAGTCGTGGGCGAGTGCAGCGTCTTCCGCCAATGGACCGAGCTCATGGGCGGCTTGAGGAGGCGGTGCAATGGTCAGGGCTTGCGTAAGCTCAAAGGCCTCTAACCATTCGTACATGAGCTGCGGGACACAAAGGCGCACCGGAAACAACACGGGGCGCACCGCCGTTGTGTTTTCAACGGCCACGAACACGTCCTCCCAGGCGGAAGACGAAACGAAACGCTTGGTAAGGTGCATGACAATGGCGCGGAACACGAAGAGCGAACTGGCCGCTCCCTCGCCGATGAGCGCTTGGCCTAACTGCCCCCTGTACCGCGGCAGCGCGGCGAGAGCCTCGTCCACGATCGAACGAGGCAGCTGGCCGGACTGCACCAGATACTCGCCAAGCAAGTCACTCGGCTCGCGGGTGTCGACCGAGGTCACGATGCCTTCTTTTACGTGAAGGTGGCGTACGTCCGAAGTGGTCCCCTTGGCGCGCTGAATCGAAAGTACCGCCGTACGCTTTTCAGTGTAGAGCGCAGACAATTCGGCAAGAAGCGCGAGCGCCGATTGTTCGGGGGTAAATCCTTGGGGACGCTTGGTGGGCACGCGCGCTGCGGGGAGCAAACGTATGAGTTCCTCGACGTGACTGAGCATGATGGCGGGAGAGCCCATCAGCTCCACCATGTCGTCGGACGCAAACGCACCGCCCACTGTCTTTTCGACCAACTGCGCGTAGCTCAGCGGTCCAACGCGTTCGCCGCGGCGGGTCGTCACGAACGATGGAGACACGTGAAAGCGCGATGTTTGGTCATCGAGATTGGCCTCCAGATCGGGCGAGGAGGGCGGTGCAGTGAGCCCTTCGGGCCGCGTCGGAACCCGCCCGAGGAGCACGGTGCGCGCGAGTTCCGCCAATGTGCTTTGGGCGTCGGAGGTACCGTAGGCAAACAGATTGTCTGCGAAATCGACCGCGTCCATGTGTCGAAGAAACGGACTTGGTTGCAGGGCGCGCAGCAGCTCGTCACGCAGACCATCCGAGATACCGAGCGCGCTCAGATTGGTACGCGCCGCATCGCCCGATTGCGCGCGCGCCAGCACGTCGAGGTCGGCGCCTTGGGCCCAAGCCTCACCGAGCAAAAGCTCCAGCAAGAGCACACCCGCGCTGTAGATGTCAGATCGCTCTGAAGGAGACTCGCCACGCGCGACCTCCGGGGCCAACGCGCGTAGTGCGGCTCCAGCGCCGCTGTGGCTGGAAGGAGGTATCGTTGCGCCCGTGCCTGCGCGGTGGGGAAGCAGCCTCGTGGCAGCATGCAGGCCGCACAGCTGGACATCTCCAGCTGTTGTAATATGCACGGACTCTAGGCTGACGCGTCCGCACGCAAACCCTGCATGGTGCAGACGGCCGAGCGCGCGCAATACATCGCCCGTAACCGCAACAGCCACACGCGGCGTCAGCGGCGAGACGGCCAAAAGTCGTGCGAGCGAGATGCTTTGCAAATAGCCACACGCCACGTAAGGCACTCCGGCGTCTTCGTCGTGCGCTTCGATGAAAGGCGCGATGCTTGGTCCCGACGCCGAGCGGAGCAGCTCGGCATAGGTGCGCGCCAGTTCTTTGCCGCGCTCTGAGCTAGGCCAGCGGTAGATCTCCATCTCGCTGGGGTAGTCGCTGCGTGCGTCGGCCGGCGCAGCAAGCCAGATCTCGACCTCGGGCGCCGCTTGCAGCACGTACAAAAGTCGAAATCTGCCAAAGCGTTGATATGCGACCGTCACCGCCCAAGACTACCCCACCCTTCCGGGGCGAGCGAGCTTTTGAGACGAATTGACTAATCGAACTGCAGTGAGCTGATGGTTGGGGGAAGCTTGGCCACGTAAACAAGCCGAGCCTGCCCCTCTGATAGATTGAAGCTGGAAGCCTGCAAACGCTTGGTGCCGTGTGCCCCGCGGGCGAGCACCATCGCAGTGAGTTGATCGCTAGGAATTTCGGTCGTCCCTGTGCGCGAGAAAGAGCCGTTGGGTTGCAACATGACGATGTCGACGGATTGAAGCTCGCTGCTCTCGCGCTTTGCAGTCGCCAGCCGTAGCGTTCGTCGTCTCTCGATCGCCTCCATCCGCGTCGCAAGTGCGGCGTAGTTGTAATCAGATATCCACGTCGGGTTGCAGTAGCCCATAAAGTCTTTGGTGGTGCTTGGCGCCAAAAGAGTACGTGTGCGACTGTCGTACCCCCAAACGCCCACGCTGCCGTCCGCATACGGAAAGCTGTCGTCCGGGTTGGTCACCCCGCATGGGGCGTGTTCTCGACCGTGTGCATGCCCCAACTCGTGTGCCATTGAGTCTGTCGTTCCCTCCCCTCCAAATCCTACGACAATGCTGGTTCGACCCTGACTTTGTTCAGGCCGTGTCACAACGGTACTGAGCCCAGCGACGCAGCTTGAGCTGCAATACATCGCGTTGTTCACGGCAGGATTGACCAATCCCATGTAGTATGCGCCATCCGCCGGACGGTCAGTGCCCCTTGCCTGGGCAATGGCTGAGAGCACCTCGCCCCATCCCGCACCGCTTCGCGAAACCACCGCGGCGAATGGAAGGGGCCGCCGCACGGATAACCGAACATCCGCTGTTGGATACAGGGCCATCAGACCGGCTCGGTACGCGGCAATTGCTGCGGCCGAAGTGTCAGGCAATCTGGACGACCCGTCCGCGTCGTAGCGTATGGGCACAAGTACGACCTCGAGCACGCCACGGAGTTCGGTTGCCCGCAGTGCGGCTTCGGCGTTTCCAGAGGGCCAAGTCGCAAGAAGCTCGCCTGTGAGCGAATCACGAAACATTAACGAAAGAGTTGTATCCGTTTGCAACGCCTCGGCGGGCACTTGAACCGTTGCAATGCCAGAGGCGGCCCGATCTGTGAGCGCACGTGCGATGGCTGTACTCGGAAGCTCCTGCACGCCGTCGCGGTTTGTTAGCTTGAACGTTGCGGTCAGCTCGCGTCCTTCTACTTCTCCCGAGGCTGAGACGTAGGCGCGAAGCACGGCAGATTTTTTCGCGACCAAAGAAACAGACAGCGCACTTGGCTGGCTCAAGCTTGTCTTTACAGTCTGAAACGCCGAAACATCCTCGATGACGAGCTTTCCGGTGAGCCCGGGCATCGAAGCATCCGCAGTCACGACGGGGGTCGCCACGCCACCATCCGCAAGAGCGGAACCGCCGTCACCAGAAAATCCGGGCGTCGCCGCTCCCGGAGAATACGGTCCTCCGACTTCCGCTGTGCACGAGATGGCGACTGCAGATACTGCAACGAATGCTCGCGTGCGGCGCGTGTTGGATAGTTGGTTCATGCAGCTTTTTTAGCGCCGTTCCTTGTCACTTTACAAGGTGTCGCCCGGGACGGCACCGCGCATCACGCGTTGCAGGTACGACTCTTGTAGAGGTCAAGCAATCATGTTAGCGAGCAGCGCTTCATGGCAGCAACGACCGACATCCGCAAAGGCCTCAAAATTCAGATCGACGGCATTCCGTTCCACATCTTGGAGCACCAGTTTGTCAAGCCTGGCAAGGGGCAGTCGTTCACTCGCTGCAAGATCAAAAACCTAACGACGGCAGCCGTGATCGAACGCACGTGGAAGAGTGGCGACTCGGTGGAGCTCGCAGACGTTGAGACGGTGGAGCTTACCTATTCGTGGGCCGAAGAGCATACCTTCGTGTTCATGGACGAAGCCACGGGCGATCAGATCCACGTGGAAAAAGACAAGCTGGGCGACGAAGTGAACTTCATGGCCGAGGGCATGGTTGTAAACGTCACGCTTTACAACGGCAATGCCATCGGCGTGGAAATGCCAGGCAGTGTCGTCATGCAGATCATTGCAAGCGAGCCCGGCGTGAAGGGCGACACAGCAAGCGGCGCGTCCAAGCCCGCGACGCTGGTCACTGGCGCTACGGTCAACGTTCCGCTGTTCATCAAAGAGGGCGAGTGGATCAAGATCGATACCGAGACCGGCCGCTACATGGAGCGCGTGAACAAGTAGTCGTTCACGCCTAAGCTAGGAGCACACGCCATTCAACTTTACGGTTCGGTTTCGGGGCTCTCTCCGTCTGCAGTACGTGCGCTGGAGCGCATTTACCGTCGGCGTGTTCCGCAAGAAAATATCAGCACGCCGGAGCTTAGCCGGGCGCTGCTGGACGTAAGCTTCGAGACGGGCCGCCAAGTGGGCGCGCTCGTTCATCGCAGCGGACAGGTCGACTATGTGGTGGTCGGCGACGCCAACAAGCTGATGTTGCCGGATATTGGCCGTTTGCGCGCGGCGGAAGGGCGCTTTAGGGCGCTGCGTTTGGTGCACACGCACGTGCGCGGCGAGCCGCTCACCAAAGACGACATGGTGGACCTGGTCCGCATGCGCCTCGACATGGTGGCCGCCATTCATATGGCGCCCAATGGCGAGGCGCGAGGCTTGAGCTACGCCTACAACATTCCGGGCACGGGCGCCGAGGGCGAGCTGCCCTACCGCGAAGTGCCGATGATGCCGCTCGGCCAAGTGCATGTGCACGTGGGCGAGCTGATGGCAGGGCTCGAGGCGGAGTTTGCAAAACGCACGGGAGTTCGCGCCGTCGAGGGCAAAGATGGGCGCGCCATTTTGGTGCATGTTGCAGGGTTAAGTTCCTCCGACCGCAAGGGCAAAGTGGAGCTGCACAAGCACGCCGAGATCAGCATGCGCGAGCTGCGCGAGCTGGCGCGCACGGCCGGCGTGGAGGTGGTAGACAGCATCGTGCAAGTGCGCGAAAGCATCGACCCGCGCTACATGATGGGGCGCGGCAAGCTCGACGATCTGGTGTTGCGCGCCGTGGACTTGGACGCCAACGTGGTGGTGTTTGACCAGAACCTACAGCCGGCGCAAGCGGCGGCCATTGCGGGCGTCTGCGACCTGAAGGTGATCGACCGCGCGCAGCTCATTTTGGACATCTTTGCGCAGCGCGCGGAGGGTCGCGACGGCAAGCTGCAAGTCGAGCTTGCCCAGCTAAAATACAGCTTGCCGCGGCTTGGCCAAAAAGACGACTCGCTCTCGCGCCTGACGGGCGGCATCGGTGGACGTGGCCCCGGCGAGACCAAACTCGAGATCGGAAAGCGCCGCGCCAAGGAGCGCGTGACGCACCTAGAGACCGAGCTCAAAAAGCTCGCCAAGCAGCGCGAGCAGCGCCGGCGCAAACGCACACGCGAGGGCATCCCCACGGTGGCCATTGTAGGGTACACCAATGCGGGCAAGAGCACGCTGCTCAACACGATGACGGGCTCCGACGTCATCGTGGAGAACAAGCTCTTTGCCACGCTCGATACCCGCTCGCGAACGTTGCGTGTGGGTTGGGCGGGCTACGGCGATCGTGACGTGGTGGTTACCGACACCGTAGGATTTATCCGCAACTTGCCCAAGGATTTGTTTGCAGCGTTTCGCGCAACGTTCGAGGAAGCAGCCGATGCCGACCTGATTTTGCACGTGGTGGACGTGAACGACGAGGCGCGTGACGAGCATATTGCAACCACCGAGAAGGTGCTCGAAGACTTGAAGCTCATGGAGATTCCGCGCGTGCTCGTGTGGAACAAGGCCGATGGTCTCACGCCCTTTGAGCAAGGCCTCATGCGCAAGCAGTACCCCGAATCGGTGGTGCTCTCCGCGCTGGAGCGGGCTACGACACGGCCGCTGGTGGAGCGCATAGCCATCGAGCTTGCCGAGCGGTGGGAGAAGGCCGCCAAGCTGCCCAGTGTGGCTCCAAAGAGCCTGGACGATGAGGCCCTGGTGCATGCGCCTGATGACAGCGACGCGTCCACGATGGACGAGCTGCTTGCGGCCAGTGGTCGCAGGCCGCGCCGTAAGAACTCCATACGTGCATGAGCCCCGAGGTGCTCGCGTCGTTAACGCGTGTAGAGCGCATGCATGTGAGGCTTGTGCTTTCCACTGTGCGATCGCAGACGGCGGACGCTCTCGTAAAACGCGTGCAGTGCTCAGGTATATCGCCCACGCTCGAGCATTTGTTTAGCCCGGGGAGAAGCTTGGTTGGGGCAGAGAACCTGCCCGCATTCGACCTGCGCGAGAGTTATGTATGTGTGGCCAACCACCGGACGTTTTTCGATCTGTATGCGGTGGCCTCCTACCTGCAAACGCGCGAAAAAATGCGGCATCGCATCTGGTTTCCGGTGCGTGCGCCGTTCTTCTACGACAACCCGGCTGGCATGCTGGTCAACGCGGCCGCCAGCGCTTTTGCGATGTATCCGCCCGTGTTTCGGGACAAGCGGCGCGCGCATCTCAACGACGCGGTGCTTGACGAGACGATACGCCTCTTGCGCGCGGGCGGTTCGTTCGTTGGTTTGCATCCTGAGGGCCAGCGCAACAAGTCGGCCGATTCGCTCGACCTTCTCCCCGCGCGCTGGGGTGTGGGGCGCGTGCTTGCGGAGAGCCAAGCGTGGGTGATCCCGACCTGGATCGACGGCTTGGCCAGTGACGCGGGAGAACAGCTGCGCCGCCGCCTCCGCGGCGCAAGCGGGCTGGTGATGGTGTTTGGGGAGCCGTACAAAGCCCGCGCGTTGGGGGCGGGGGCAACGCGCGCAGAGTACACGGAGGTGAGTGCAGAAGCGCTCGAACGTGTGCGGGCGCTGGGGCAGAGCGTGCGGCGGGGGTAGAGGGCCGTCAGCGAATAGGAGCTGTCAAAAGGTCAAGCGCATGCCCCTGAGCCATGCGTTGCAGTGCGACGAGGCCGTCACCTGAAGCCTCGAGCACTGGGCGAGGGACGCCTTTCAAAGCCAGCTTCGACATCTCGTCGATGCCTCCTACGAGGGGGTACAGCCAGAGCCGAGTCGAGCCCGCAGCGCCGCGGAATGAAATCAGTTTCAATGCGCCGTGCCACTTTACTTGCTCTACGTCGGCCCATCGCAGCGTTTTCGATGTTGACCAGGGAGTTGCGTACTCAATGCCAGCATCGTGGCATCGGTGATGCACCCCGTAGGCCTCGATTGTCATTATCAACCCAGACACGAGGAAAAATGCAATCAGGGAGCCTGCGATCAGCCATTCTGTGTGCGAAGGGTTTGGGCTCTTCACGGCAAAGAGAAGCGCGAAGGCACACGGAGGAACGATGGCGCAGAAGAGGGAGAAATAGCGAAACGCATTCGAGTACCGCATGTCCCCCGTCGCGGAATCTCCACGCTTTTTTGACCATGATTTCATGAGCAGTGGCAAGACGATGCTTACCGCGGCGGCGGAGACGAACGCGGTCGTCGCAGTGTCAGAGGCATCACCTGAGGCTAGAGAAACCAGGACGGATACGGTTGTGAACTTCATGGGTTAGCTTTCGTGGTGTGAAGGCCCTTGTGAACTTCCAGCATCGAGAGAGGACCACGTCGTGCCACATTCGCACGCTAGTGCATAGCGAGGTGCTCGTCAGGCTTGCAAGATGAGGCACGTGCGGTGAGCGTGAAATTCGCAAGTTAGGGGGCGGAGACCGGGGAGATCCAATTCTCCGCCTTTTCGAGTTGATTCTCGGGCGTTAGAGTCTCTTGCTGAGCCTGACAGAATCTATGTGTAAGTCACTCAGGCGGGGAACCGACCTTCAAACGTGATTGTAAAGTGAGCGCGTGCGACTTTCCAGTCTCTTGAGGCG
>JAYWGI010000486.1:0-4107 GCA_043779025.1 Myxococcales bacterium | reverse complement strand
CGTGCTTGAGCCATATGTCCCGGTTGGTGTGTCCATTGTCCTGTGGCATGGCTTTTCAGCGATTTGTGGTGAGCTCGCGTGCCGATGCGACTTGCTCCAGCGCTTGCAGGTATGACACATTCCCATCGCCCGCCAAGTCTTTGAAATGAACGACCTTCACAACGAACCCAAACGTGCTGCTCCGTCGCCTCGTGCGACGATGCTTTCTACCTTGGAGAGCGAGTCAAAACTCACGCTTGCATGGTTTCTCCATACGCTCAAAAAGAACTCGGTCATCGTTGCGGTTACCACGCTCATTTGCGTGCTCGGCACCTTGGTCTACACGAAGTCAGTGCCAAAGGTTTACGAGGCCGCCGTCAGCATCGAGTTCGATCCGGACGTGGTGCGTCCGCTTGGCAACAAGTCGTCGGCGGAGAGTCGTTTCTGGGGCTCGCTGATGGACAATCGCGAGTACTACGAGACCCAGTACACGCTGATGACTTCGGCGAAGGTTCTGTCGGCCGTCATCAAAGACTTGCACCTTGCGACCGAGCGCACTTTCGTCGGCCGCGTTGTCAGTGAGCCTATCCCCATGGAGGATGCGGTTCAGCTACTGCGCTCCAAGGTGCGCATCGACCCGCAAAAAGGCAGTCGTATCGTGATGGTGCGCGTGGAGGACGAGGTGCCCCTGCAAGCCAAAATTCTCGCCGACGCAGTGGCGCGTGAGTACGTACGGCAGAACTTGGACAAGCAAGTGACGGCCACCGGCGAGGCCGTCGTGTGGCTGGCCGAGCAGCTGGAGCGCGCCCGCACCGACCTAGAGGTAAATGAAAACTCACTCTACGAGTTCAAGAAAGTTCACGAACTGCCAAGCAGCTCGCCGGAGGACGTATCGAAGTTGAGCCGCGCAGAAATGCAAGCCTACGACGAGGCACTTACCAAGACGCGAACGCGCCTCCAGGAGCTACGCGCGCGCCACGCCGAGCTTGCCAAGGTCACGCCCGACAACCCCGACCAGCTCGCCGCGTCTGAGTTGTTGAGCAATCAGTTCCTGGCTCAGCTTCGTAAGAACTACCAGGACGCGATCCGCGTTCGCCGTGAGTTGCTCACGGAGAAGGGCGAGAATCATCCGTCCGTGCGTCGTGCAGACGAGACCATTGCTCAGGCGCGCAAGGACTTGCTCGACGAAGTGCACAATATCCAGGGAGCACTGGCGCGCGACTTGGCGATCGTCGAGAAGCAGGAATCCGGCGAGAACGGCCTCTACGAAGGAGCACGTAAACACACGGTCGAGCTCAATCTGAAGGAGCTCGAGTATCACCGTGTTGACCGTGCACGCGCGCAGAACGAGAAGATCTACGCGATGCTGCTCGGGCAAATGCAAGAGGCGAACCTGGCGCGCATGATGAACGTGAACAACGTGCGCATGGTCGACCTCGCGGTAGAGCCGCGCGTTCCTGTGCGTCCGAAGATGGGCGCCAACCTCTCGGCGGCTCTTGGCCTTGGCGTGTTGTTGGGTTTGGCACTTGCGGTAGCACGCGACCAAACCGACAACTCAGTTAAGACCCCACAGGACGTTGAAACCATGTTGGGCGTTCCCTTTTTGGGTTTGCTCCCCGTCATGGCGGACGAGGGCCCCGGCAACAAGAACAAGCCGCGTCGCCCCATTGTCGGCAACCTTCCGCCTGAGCTTCTGGTGCATGCCGAGCCTCGAAGCGGCTTGGCCGAGGCGGCCCGTGCGGTGCGGACCAACCTGCTCTTCATGAATCCCGATCGCGCGACCCGCATCCTGCTTGTCACCAGTGCAGCTCCCTCCGAGGGAAAAACCACGGTGGCATGCAGTATCGCGATCTCGATGGCGCAAGGCGGTCACCGGGTGTGCATCGTGGACTGCGATTTGCGCCGTCCGCGTTTGCACCGCATCTTCGACCGTGTGGGCGACGACGGCGTCACCAACGTGCTTGCGAATGAGGCTAGTTTGGACCAGGTTGCGAGGGCCACCTTGGTGCCAAACCTGGACTGCATTCCCGCGGGCCCTATGCCTCCAAACCCAGCCGATTTGCTGCACTCGGAGAAGTTTGCGAACTTCCTGGCGGGCCTCGCGTCGCGTTATGACCGCGTCGTGATCGACAGCCCTCCTGTCGCTGCTGTGACGGACTCGGCGATTCTGTCCACGCTGGTAGACTCCGTGGTCTTCGTGGTGCGTGCATTCCAAACCTCACGCAACATCGCGAAGCAAGGCATGCGTGCGTTGCTCGACGTAGATGCACCCGTAGCTGGCGTCGTCCTGAACGCGGTCGACCTCGACAAGCGCCCTGGTTACTACCAGTACTACTACTACCGCCAGGAGGGCTACGGAGCCACGACGACGGAGCCTGTGGCTGTGCCGCCCTCGGCAGCGTGACTTGCCAATGCGCAAGCCGCCGCAGTTCTCCGAGCTGCGGCGGCTCCTGCTTTGTCTAAGCGCGGTTCAGCTGCGAGAGAGGCCCCTCAAGCGATAGTGGGCGCCCATCGTGCGTGGTCCCGGATTTGATTCCGAAGCTCGTGTCGCTTTGGCCCATCGCCTGCATCACGCTCACATAGAGGCGGCTGAGAGCCGGGCCTGTGCGCGGCATATTGGCGAGCGGACTTCCCATCGTTTGCGGGTAGCGGATGTAGCGCCCCGTGTTGAAGAATGCTTTCCCGCCCGCGAGCACCGTAAAGCTATGTGATGCTCGTGCGTGGGCGTTGCGAGTTCGGAGACCCACACGACCACGGTGCGATCCAAAAGTGTGCCGGATCCCTCGATGACGCTGTCTAACTCGCGCAGCAGCGTGGCGAAGTGGCCCGCATACCAGGTGCTCAGATCTGTCATCGCGCGTTCGGCGATGGGAGAGTACGCTTGCCTGCAAGATGTGGCGCCAGGCACCGAGGCGTGTGCAAAGCTGGGGTGAACTGCAGTGTCTGCTGGATAGCCAAATTCAGGGGACTCGGGCACCGGGGCGATGAACGTCGCTACCCGTGTCAAATCGCAGGCGAAAGCCATGTGTACAAGCCGCATGAACTGGGTCACCGCATGCCCCGAGAGGTTCGCCGTAGCGTCGCAGTTGGCCACGCTGGTGTTGCCCAAACTTTGCTCTAGGTCTCGTATCAGTTGCTGATGATTGGCAAGCCGCTCGCGGCCCTCGCGACTCAGCTGTGGCGCCAGTGCGTCGTACTCGCGCGCTGCGAGATCGAGCACTGATGGACGCAGCTGCGCCACGCGTTCCTCGCGGGTCGGCGCGCCGCCATCTGTGGTTGGCGGCTTGTAGTATCCAAGCAAGTCTTGGAAGGCAGCTGCCAGGGAAAGGACGATGGGAGCCGCCTGACCCGGACCCAAAAAAGAAAAAGGCGTTGGCGCGGCGTTGGGGCCGTACTCGTAGCCGTAGACTCGGCTTCCGAAGCGTCCAGGAGCGCCGGTAGGTAGCCCGAGCTCCTGATCCAAGGAGCGCGCGCCACCGGTGCAAACGACACCCGTCCGCTGCAGTGCGGGGTTGCACGTGAGCTGGTCGCTGAGGGCGCCGCCTTCGTGGGCGACGTTCTCAACAAGCAGGCGTGCGTCTTCAAGCGTGCTCGCTTGGCTTTGGGTACTCCAGGAGGCATCGACCTCGGCCGTGCGAACGGCTTTTTCCTCGCGCGTGACGCGGTCGAGGTTGAGCCATTGCCGGTAGAAGCTCCAGTAGACGCGTTTGGCGCGCGGATCTGCGAGCAGACGCTCTGCTTGGGCACGCACCGGCGCCTCGGTTGCCAGCTAGTTGCGGGCCGCCGCGGCGAGCAGCATATCGTCCGGTGTGCTCTCCCACAGGAAATACGACAATCGGCTGGCCATCGCATAGGGCGGCACCGGAGCGACTGCACCCGGCGTGGCACCAAGCGCCTCCGGCTCGGGCCTGTAGAGAAACGGCGGCGACTGCAACCAGGTGCTCAACATGAGGCGAACAGCGGCCTCGAAGTCCACTGTGGCTCGCCACCTGTCAAAGCGAGGCTTGAACCTGTCCAGCTCTTCGGCGCTCAGTGGGCGTCGGAACAGCCGGCCGCCCATTGCGCGAATAACGTGTGTGGCGCAGCTCTCGGCGAGCGAGGGAGTCGACCAGTCCTTGTATCCTACAA
>JAYWGI010000485.1:0-13168 GCA_043779025.1 Myxococcales bacterium | reverse complement strand
ACCGCGCGCGCCACCCCTACGTGCGCCAGGTTCGCTACGGAAGCACGGGCCCCGCGGACGCCATGAACGAAGGCCGCATCGCCGGCGCAAAGCTGGAGATCCGACGCGGCGTAGGAGGCGGCAGAGCCCCCAAGTTGCTTGGTGCGTGAGGCTCGGGAGGTCCTTCGCCTGCGGCTCACGACGACAACATCTACCCCCGCCCAAGCGGCAAAGCCGCAAGCACAAGCGGCAAAGCCGCGAGCACAAGCGGCAAAGCCGCCAGCAAGCGGCAGAGCCGCAAGCACAAGCGGCAAAGCCGCAAGCACAAGCGGCAAAGCCGCAAGCACAAGCGGCAAAGCCGCAAGCACAAGCGGCAAAGCCGCGAGCCCCAAAAAGCCCAGATCCGACTCTTCTGAGCGGCACGCCGCGAGGCTAGGGCGTCGGCGAGCTACACCTACGCTTTGGTAGGCGAGCTCGACGAGAACCCCGTCCGCTTCCTGCGGCGGGGTGCGCGCCTTTAGGCGTGCAACAAACGGGACGCGCCCGAAGGGCAGCCCCCACGACGCCTCGTGGATGTGCCGCTCAGAAGAAGTTGCCTATGGTGAATTCGAAGACATAGCTCTCGTCTTCGGCCACGCGGCGAAGCGGGAATCCCCACTCGAAACGCAGCGGACCCATCGGCGAGAACCAGCGTATCCCGGCGCCCATCGAGGTGCGCAGGTAGCCCATCGAGGAGAGGCCGTTCCAACATGGGCTTTGCACTTTTGGTAACTGCGGCGCGGGCGTCGTGTCGCAAAACTGCGACTCAAGGTTCCACGCGTTGCCGGCGTCGAAGAATACGACCCCGCGAATACCGGCACTGTCTAGCAGGGGGAACTCTAGCTCGGCGTTCATGTAGGCTTGCAGATTGCCCCCGATGACCGCACCGTTGCCGATAGGAGGCGCGTTGGGATCCAACGCTGCGCTCAGCGGCAGGCGCGCGCCAATGCGTCGGATGCGGTAGCCTCGCACATCCATGATGCCGCCCAGGAAGTAGCGGTTGAAAATCGAGACGCCCTCAGGGTTGGGGCTCGTGATAAGGCCCAACTCGCTATTGACCTTAAACACAAACCCCGAGCCGGGCTGCCCTGTTTGCCCACCTAGAGGGATGTAGAAACGGCCGTTGAGTCGGTGCTTGAAGAACTCCAACTCGCTGCCCGTGTACCGGCTTGCGAGCTCCGTCGAGGCCAAGAGGTACAGGCCTGAACTCGGGAACTGACGATTATTGCGCGTATCGAATGTGATGGTTGGCCGAAGCGAAACCGTCCAGCCTGCGTTGAACAGATTGGCCAGCGGTAGACGCGAAAAACCCGTAGCAAATGCACTAGGAGCACCACCAAACAGCGTGGACTGCGCCCCTGTATCGACCGCGTCGCGTTGCACGGTGCCCGTGAGGCTGAGTCGCAACGAGGGCTGCACCAAGCCGTAACCCAGTGTCAACGAACCACCGTTGGTCTGCTTTGAAAAGTCCGGGTAGTAGAGCTGCTGAAGAAACCCCTCCGCCGACAGCGACCAGTCTGACCCAAACAAGTAGGGCTCAAAGAAACGAATGTTGCCGATTTGGCGCAGCGACGACGCCTGAATCTGGAGCGCCAACGAGTGGCCATTCCCGAAGAGATTTTGCTGCTGAACCTGCGCGGTGAAAATAAAGTTCTCCACGCTGGAAAAGCCAGCGCCTACGTTAAAAGTCCCAGTCGCTTTTTCCTGAACGTCGAGAACCACCTTCATGGTTTCCGGTGAGCTTCCCGGTTCCGTTTGTACGTCGGCGCGCTCGAAATACCCAAGCGCCATCACACGCTGCTTGCTGACTTCGAGCCGAGTTTCGTTGAAATCCTCACCCTCCGCGATCTCAAACTCACGACGAATGACGGCATCGCGAGTTTTGGCATTGCCGCGAATCTCAATACGCTCAATGCGGATTTTCTGGTTGCGGCGAATCGGGATGGTGAGATCCACCTCGCGGGTGGCAGCATCGACCTCGGTCTGGATATCTACATCCACATTCGCGTAGCCCGCGTCTCGGTAGAGCGTGCGCAGGGCTTGAATGTCGACGACCAATTGCGCGCGTTGAAACATGTCACCGGAGTGGGCTCGCACCTTCGCGCGCAGTGCGGGCCGGCCCCCCAAGGGCTCCACTTCTTTGCCCTCCGCGTCGCTCTCAAAGACGCGCAATTTGCGAATCTTGAACCGCGGCCCTTCCGTGACAGGCACGCTAATCTCCACACCATCGCCATCGGGCGTGAGCATCACACGCGGGGTGCCGACGGAAACATTGAGGTAGCCGCGGTCGTAGTAGAGAGCTGCCACCATGAGCATGTCGCGCTCAAGAATGTCCTGTCGAAACGACCCGCCCGACCCCGGCGCAAACAAGGACGTTTGGCCCGTGGCCATGATCTCCCTCAGCTCGGATTCGGGCACATCGTGATTACCTACAAACTGCACACGGCGCACCGTCACAGCCTGCCCCTCCACCACACGAAAGGTCACGGAGACTTCGTTGTTCTTCTCCGGATGTAGCTCGTAGCTTACCTTTGCCAGGAAATATCCCTTCTCGGCATAGGCGTCTTTGATTTTCTTGGCGGAGCGGCCGAGGCTCGTCGGGTTGAGAATCGTGGCTACTTTGGTGTCGGCAATCTCGGCGAGCTTCTCGTCGTCTATCTCGTCGTTGCCCTCAAAGTGGAGCTCTCGCACGCTCGCGCGCTCACTCACAATGATACGGAGAATGACGCCCTGTGCGAGCTCGTCCAACTCCACGGATACATCATCAAAAAGACCCGCGTCCCAGAGACTGCGCACGTCGCTGCTCGCAGCGGATGCCCGGTAGGGCGCACCCGCCTTCAGCTTCATGAACGCCAAGACGTCGGCATCGGTCATCCGCCGCACGCCCACAATCTCAATGCGCGCGATGTTCCGCCCTTCGGCCACATCCGCTTTGCCGCCGCTGGGCGCGCTCGGTGCAGTTTGCACGGGCTCACGAGGCGCTGGCTGCGATGTCGGTTCCGCAGCGGCCACCTGTGCAGAAGCGACCAGCGAGTACGACCCTATCGCCAAGCACAACCCAGCGGCATGGCTACATGCCCTGAAGGCTCGAAGAAGGTTCATGGACTGGGTGGACTCCGAGGGGCGCGCAGGACTCGGGCTCGTCCTAGTCCAGTCTCTGCAAACGCGTCAACGAATGCTTAGAGCGCCTCATCACTTGTGGTAGGCAGCCGCATTGCAATGACAGCACTACGCGCGGTCAAGGGTATGAACGATCTGCTTCCCGCCGAGAGTGCGCGCTGGCAGTCGCTGGAGCGCGCTTTCGACACGGCGATGCAGCGTGCGGGCTTTGGTGAGGTTCGAACGCCGCTGGTGGAATCTACAGCCCTCTTCGTGCGCGCCATCGGCGAAGTCACCGATGTGGTCGAGAAGGAGATGTACAGCTTTGAGCACGGACGGGACGCGCTCTCGCTGCGCCCCGAGGGCACCGCAGGCGTCGTGCGCGCGTACATTGAACACAAGGTGCACAACACGGAGCCCGTGACCCGCTGGTACTACAAAGGCGCGATGTTCCGCGCGGAACGACCGCAGCGAGGTCGTTACCGACAGTTCCATCAATTGGGGGCCGAGGTCTTTGGCGACCCCGGGCCCGCGGTAGAAGCCGAAGTGATCGGCGCACTGATGCAGTTCTTGGTCGACGCAGGGGTAGAGGCGCCGCGCTTGCTGCTCAACACGCTGGGTTCTGGGGACACGCGCGAGCGCTACAAGCAGCGTCTTGTGGCTTACTTCACGCCGCGCTCGGCCGAGCTGTCCGAAGACTCGCAACGCCGCCTGCTTGGCAATCCTTTACGGATCTTAGACTCCAAGTCGCCAGCCGACATCGCGCTTTGTGTGTATGCGCCATCGTTGTATGAGGTGCTCAGCCCCGAGGACAACGAACACTTCGCGGGCCTTTGCGCTGGTCTAGACGCGTTGGGTGTAGAGTACACAGTCGACTCGAAATTGGTTCGCGGCCTTGACTATTATTGCCGCACCCTGTTTGAGGTTAAGGGCGCCAGCGACAAGCTCGGCGCAGGCGATACGCTCGCGGGTGGCGGCCGCTACGACGGCTTGCCGAAGACCTTCGGCGGCCCAGACGTGCCGTGCTTTGGGTTTGGCGTAGGAGTCGAACGTCTCGCCATCGCGACGGAGGGTCACGTCTCTGCCGTCGGGGCCGCACCGCCCTTGGATGTAATGTGCGTCGCGCTTTCGCCCGCGGCACAAGGAGCGGCCTTGCGTGCCGCATCGCAGCTGCGCGCAGCCGGGTTCCTTGCGACATGCGAGGCGCGCGGTGCCTCACTGAAAGCGGTGCTCCGACGCGCAGAGACCATTCAAGCGCGCTACGCCTTGCTCATCGGGGACGACGAACTCGCGGGCGGCGTGGCCCAGCTCAAAAACCTCGCGGCCCGGTCGCAACAAACGATTTCCCTCACCTCGCTCGTCGAAGCGATTCACGCTTCCCAAGGACAGCTCCTCCCATGATCCACGTGCGCACGCTCGTTGTCTCGACTGTTCTTGTTACATGCAGTATGCACGCACATGCAGACGGGGCGGCAGTCATCGGCGAAGGCCCAGAGCCCGTTCCGGCGCAGATAGGGAGTGACGCCCCGGGTACCCCGGTGCCCCCCCCTGAGGACCCCGCGGCAAAGCATCTTGTGCTGCCGCCGCTCTTCTTCGAAAAGCACGGTCCGAAGGGCGGGTATTTTCACGCCCCCCTTCTGCTCACGACGTCCAGGTGGAGCGCAGACAGTGCGTTTACACTGGCCGGGCCGTACTGGCGCACGCGCAAGGGCTCGGCCGTCGACTCGGCCGTGTTCCCTTTTTACTTTCATGGGCAGGACCCGACGCTAGGCGCGAGCAGTTCCTACACACTGATCCCTCCGCTGCTATTCTACACGCGCCAAAACGAGGAGGCGGGTACTTCGCTTACGTGGACCGGCCCTTACATGCGCGCTGAGGACGAAAAACGCCGCACCACGGCAGTGTTCCCCTTTTACTACCGCATCAGCGGCAAGCCCGAGGCCAAGGGGGTGACCGAGTCGCACACCACCGTGTTTCCCTTTGTTCACTACGGCAAGACGCCCGCCAGCTCGTTGCTCGTGACTCCCGCCGTGCTCAGCTATCGCAGCCTGGACGCCGCCACCTTTATGACGCCCCTGTTCTCGACCTTCGAAAACAAAAAGGCGGGCACGAAGCTCACTGTGGCGGGCCCAATTGTCCCGATCTTCCTGCGCTACACGGACAAGCCACTTGGCCTTACGGGCACCGGCGTGCTGCCGATTTTCTACACAGACAGCAGCCCGCGTCACAGCGAAGTATGGACCCCTCTATTCTACCACCGCAAAAACTACGGGGAGAATACATTCACTTGGGCGCTGCCCACATTCACGCTGAGCACTGATAAGCAGGGCTGGGCGGCAGCCTTGCACCCGCTTGTTTACGCGGGCCGCAATGGCGCCTCCAAGCACGTGGTGGTTGCTCCTATTTACTGGCGCTTCTCTAATTCAGACGAAGGCACGCTGACGCAGGTGGCGCTCAACACGGTGTACAGTGAGAAGCGCGTGGCGGGCGGAACCGACTGGGAGTTTCACCTGCTGCCTTTGTTCTCCTACGGCCAAAACCCGCGCGGACATTTTTGGAATGTGCTGTTCGGCTTAGCTGGACATACACGCGAAGACACGCGCGGCACGACACGCGTCTTCTGGATCCCGTTTCACACCGACAGCGCAGCGCGGTAGCTTCTTTCAGCGCGAAAGCACGCGGAGCACAACCTCAGTCGCGCGTTCGATGTCCGCCAAAGTGTTGTGAGGCCCCATGGAGAACCGCACGGCGCCGCGCGCGCGCTCCGTCCCCACAATGGCCGCGATCGCAGTGGACACCCCCACTGTTCCCGCGCTGCATGCGCTTCCGGCGCTCACGCAAACGCCCTCCAAGTCCAAGGCAGCGACAAGCTCCGGCGCATTCCAGCCCGGGAAGAGAATGTTGCTGACGTGCGGTGCGCGGGCCACGGAAACCCCCACCACGGAGGTGCCGCGCACTTCTTGCAGGATGCATGCTTCGAACGAATCACGCAGTGGCTTCATCGCCGCGTACCGCGCCGGACCACTCAGCGCATGGTTCGCCGCGGCACCAAACCCCGTGCAGAGTGCAGCATCCAAAGTTCCAGGTCGAAGCCCGCGCTCTTGCTGCCCGCCGCCCAAGCTGGCTTCAATTCGGTAGCCAGGCCGCTTGATCAGCGCGCCAATGCCTTTGGGCCCTCCGATCTTGTGCGCCGCGATCACGCGCGCATCGGCCTCAGGACACACTCCGGGGACGCGCCCGACCGCTTGAGCGGTGTCCACGAGCACCTGCGCCCCGTGCGCGCGCGCGAGTACAAACGCCTCAGCAATCGGCTGCAACACCCCCGTTTCGCTGTTCACTTGTTGCATGCACATTGCATGTATACGACCGCCGCCCGTAAGCGCCGTGGCCTCGCCAAGTTGCACTACACCATGACCATCCACGGGAAGCCACGCCACCTGCAGGCGACCTTCGCGCTGAAGACGCTCAAGTGCAACGCGCACCGCAGGATGCTCCAGCTTGGAGCTCAACACCCACCCTCGCTCACTTCCTCTCTCTCTCTCCTGCACCAGGGCCAGCAGTGCCAAGTGCAAGGCCTCCGTCGCCCCGGATGTAAACACGACGTCCTCCAGGCCACACGCCATCAGCGTCGCCACCTGGGCCCGTGCGCTCTCCACGTGCCTGCGTGCCTCCCGCCCTACGCCGTGGATACTGGAGGGGTTACCCCACCCGCTCTGCATGGTGGCGAACATCGCGGTAACGGCCTCGGGGTGCGGCTGTGTGGTCGCGTTGTCGTCAAGATAGATTGGCATGGCCTTTGATTTAGCGTCGTGTAGCACTTTGCGCATTCGCCAAACACCACGTAGGCTTTGTGACCAAACATGGCCACCCTTGCCCACCTACGCCGCTACGTCGCCCCCTTTGTCCTCATCCTCGTTGGCGGCTGCGCTGACGAGACGACGAGCAGCGACGAGGACGCCATTACCGGCGTCGCGCAAAGCTCCGTGAAGTACCAGGCTGGCGGCAACTGCTGGGTCTACGCCAATGTGGGCTGGGCGGAGTCGTTGCACATTCGCGCGACCAATCAAGAGGTCGACCTCTCGGAGACCTACATGACGTATTGGGAGCTGTACGATCGCATTACGTCCTCGGGCGTGAGGCGCATTGGCGACCTGTTCAAAAAGGATGTGGGCAAGTTCGAAGTTGACGCCGACGGCATCATTACGTTGGCTGGCGCTTGGTCCGATGCCGTGAATGTGGTGAGAGATCGAGGCCATATGCTCGACGCCGACTTCACGCCTCAAGACGGCGCTGCAAACAAGAACAGTACGGTGCCCAAGGCCAAGGAACTCATCACAGAATCGCTCTTGCGCGGCGCGCTCGCGGAGCGTAGGGCGCGTCGCGATCATCGCTTGGTGCGGGACGAGCTGGACAAGGCCTTCGGTCTGTCGCTTACGGTAACTGGGCGTCTTGATGCGCTGTTTGGCGACGATGGTGACCGGCTCAGCAAGGACATTTCCGACGCCGAGGCGGCTGTGAACAAATTGATTTTGGCACGTAATTTTCAGGTCGGCGTGCCCACGCCGGGTAACGGGACCGAAACGCGAGTCACCACGCTCGAAGCCGTCACGACCGGCGGCGAGGCATGGAAGCCGGCGCCCTACTCGAGCAAGCTGAGCGAGGCGGAGCGCCGCAACTACGTGCGGCGTGTGCAGCGCGCTCTCCACGACCACGCGCCCGTTGTCCTTACCTGGTACGTAGACCGGGCAGCGCGCGACAGCTACACCTACCGGCTGAGCAAGCTTACAGCCGCCAACGCGAACAAGGCGCCGGATGGGCACGCTTTGGTCATCGATGACTACCAGGCCATCCTCAAAGACGGCACAGTGCTAAAAGCGGGGGTGCTTGAAACGAACCCTACAAAGCTACAAGCCGCACTTGAGGAAGAGACCAAGGTGGACTTTTTTCGCGTGAAAAACTCTTGGGGGCCACTCTACAACAACCCTGGCTACTTCGACATCGAGCTTGCCTATTTGGTTGGCCCAACGCCAGCGGGTATCGTGCCGATGACGGGCATCGTGTTGCCTCCAGGCTACTAGAGCGCTCCAACCACTCCCGTGCTCCGAACAACGATAGGCGTGTGCGCGGCTATTGCATGCGACATCCCGCAAAGCTTCGACTAAGGATTTCTGCTTGTCGATACGGGCTGCAGACACCCCACTCACCTTGCGCTTTGACCGCGGCACGCTTGTGCTCGAGGGAAGATGCGCGCCCGCAGAGCTTGCCCCATTTGAGCAAGATGCACGCTCGAACACGCTGCGTGCGCCGGCACATCGTTACGTAGATTGCGTGCGATCATTGGCGCGTATAGGTGCAACTTACAAAGATGAAGCGCGCGCCTATCAAACGCTGGATACTCGCGCAGATGCGCTCCCAGTGGCCAGGCCGTACCAAGCCGAAGCGCTTGCTGCGTGGCTCGCTGCAAAGTCCCGCGGCGTGGTGGTTCTCCCCACAGGGGCAGGCAAAACCCAACTTGCAAAAATGGCTATCCACACCAAGCAACGCTCCACGCTGGTGGTCGTGCCTACGCTCAACTTGGTAGGCCAATGGCACAACGAACTGCACACCGCGTTTGGCACGGAGATCGGCGTGCTCGGCGGCGGAAGTCACAGTCTGCAACCCATCACCATTACCACCTACGATTCTGCGTATTTGCACGCCGATCGCATTGGCGACCGCTGGGGCCTCGTGGTGTTTGACGAATGCCATCACCTGCCCGGCGCCAGCTACGCGCACGCCGCGCAGAGCCTCTTGGCGCCGTTTCGCCTTGGTCTCACAGCCACGCCGGAACGCACCGATGGGCGGCATGCACTCACGGATGAACTCTGCGGGCCTGTCGTGTACCAGAAGCATATTACGGAGCTCTCGGGAGAGTTCCTCGCGGACTACTACACAGAGATCTTGGACTTCGACCTGAACGACGAGGAAGCGCGCGCCTACGAAGATGCGCGTGCACTCTACAAGCAGTTTGTGCAGAGCCGCGGCATCACGATGCGTTCGCCTTCAGACTGGTCGCAGTTCGTAAAGCTCGCATCGACCAGCGCCGAAGGGCGCGCGGCGATGGAGGGGTTTCGGCGCTCGCGCACCCTTGCGTTTGGCGCCGAAGCGAAGCTCGCGTTCTGCGGCCAGTTGCTTGCGGACCACCCCAATGACAAAGCCATTTTCTTCACGCAAGACAACCACACCGCCCGGCGCATTTCGCAGCAGTTCCTGGTTCCACTCATCACGCACGAGACCAAAGTCGCGGAGCGCATGGCCATTCTCAAAGGCCTGACGGATGGCACTTACGCAGCCGTGGTGACTTCCAAAGTGCTGAACGAAGGCGTGGACGTGCCCGAGGCCAGCCTTGCGGTGGTGGTCTCCGGAAGCGGTTCGGTACGCGAACATGTGCAGCGCTTGGGACGTATCTTGAGGCGCAAGGAGGGCAAGGTGGCCACGCTCTACGAGCTCGTCACGCGCGCCACGGTAGAGGGCCGCACAAGCGAACGGCGACGAGAGCACGATGCTTACCGTTGATATGGTGGGCGCGCGACGGCGCGGCGACGAGCTCACGCTACGTGCACCCACAGCCACTGAAATTACGCGCGCAGATCTGCTCGGGGCGAGCATCCTGGAGTGCGGTTCTACGCTGGTTGGCAGGTGCCGGGCCGACGTAGAGCGCACGTTGATGGATCTCCCGCATGAGGAATCCGAGGCGCGTTTGTTTGGTGCGCTGTGCAAACTTTTTCTGGACGGATGCGAGTTCCAAAGCACCTCCCCCGCCCTATGCGCCGAGGCGCGTGCAGCTGTGTTCTCCGCGGCCGCAACGGCGCGCCGCGTGGGAGGGTTCGATCGGGCTAGCGTGATCGCACAGTCGGCCGCGCAGATGGGGCTGGAGGCCGAAACGCTCGAGCAGCGCCTCGGCGCCGACACACCGAGACGAGACATTCTTGTTGTGGCGCGTCCGGGTCAGGGCCCGGATTTGCGGCGCACCTGGCAGTTGGCTCGTATTCAAGCGATTGTGCTTCGCGCACGAGAACTGCGATGCCGCATCCCCGAGACCACACCCGCGGCATTTCGTTCCCTGCTGCGCGCGCTCAAGTTTCGCAATTTATTGTTTACGCTGGTGCCAACGGAGCAAGGGCATTTGCTGACGGTCACCGGCCCCACGCATATGTTTCAAGCGGGAACCCGCTACGGGTTCGAGCTTGCACTCAGCCTGAAATCGCTGGCGCGCTTGAACGCGCAAATTCAAGTCGATGTCCTGTGGGGCACGGAGCGCCGCGTCTTGTTGTTTGAAAGCCAACTCGAATCGGGGTGGCTACTAGAACCCGCAAACGATCGTGAGGACCCGCGCATCGCCAAGCTTTGCGCAGACCTTGCCAAGGAGAGGGTGCATGCGGAGCGCAACACCAGAGTCTTGCACATCCCTGGTGTTGGGTCCGTGGTGCCTGATTTGCACGTGACGTTCGACGGGCGCCAAGCCTATGTCGAGCTCTTGGGCTATTGGAACCGAGACGCCGTTTTTCAACGCGCTGACTGGTCGATGCATCATGCAGGTATCCCAGTTCTGTTCTGCGCGCAGGAGCGATTGAGAGTTTCGGAAAGCGTGCTCGCGGGGGCCGAGTCAGCGGCGCTCTATGTCTACAAGGAGAGCCTTCGGGGTCGGCGCGTCGCTGAAATGCTACGTGGGCTGCCAAGCTCCCAGTGCACTTTGACGAGGCTCAATGGTTGAGTCCATCAATTGCTTGAATTATACACGGTTAGCCTTTGGGTAGCCTCGCAGAGGTCCCCGAAGGATTCGGTCTTTCCCACTCAGAGCAAAGCAAAAGTACTCATGAAGCATTCGAATCTGATTCCCTTCCTCGCAGCCACGAGCTTGTTCGCGCACGCAGGCGTCGGCAAGGCGCAAACCCCGGCCCCGGCACCCGCGGCAGCACCAGCGCCAGCCGCCCCGGCCGCGCCCGCTGTTGCTCCGACCACCAGCGCAGCCGGTGGCCAGGCGCCCGCGGAAGTTAAGGCCGTGGTGGGTGACGTGAAGGTGGCAGATGCACCTTCACTAGCCAAGTCGGCCCCCATCGGCAGCACCGCGACGCTTGGCGCAGGCGGTATGATGTCCACCGGCAACGCGCGTGCACGGGCCCTGACCGTCAACGCGACTTACACTCACAGCTGGACATCGGACACAATTGGCTTTGGGGCAATCGGTAACTATACCGAGGCTGCTACCCCTGGGGTTACCTTGTCCCCTACTGTGCAAAACGTTCAACTTAAGGCGCGCTACGACCGTTTGCTCAGCCCGAAAGTCGCTTTGTTCCTTCAGACTTCGGGCTTGCATGACAAGTTCCAAGGCTTGGACATGCGCTTCAACGTGGACCCAGGTGTGCGTTACAACTTCGTTGCCGACGACGTAAGCGCCTTGTGGGGAGAGGCCGGCGCCGACGTGCAGTACGACATCCGCAACAACAAGTCTGTGTACCTCAGTGGTGACACGAAGATTGGACGCTTCTTGGGTGAACCCATTTCGTCCTCACCCGCCACGACGGAAATCACCAAGACGGCAACGGACTACTCTGGCCGCTTGTACGGCGGCTACCGCCGCGCCCTCAACGCGAACGTCACCTTTTTTACGGGCCTCGAGTATTTGCAATCCTTGCAGTTCACCTCGCGGTACCGATTGAACGGCGATGCGGTCCTGGCGGCCAAACTCACCGATGGTCTGTCGCTGGGCGTGGGCTTTAGGGTCCGTTATGACAATCAGCCTTTGCCTGGCAAAGAGACCACCGACACGGCTACCACCGTGCAGGTCATCTACGCCTTCAGCGACACCGCCAAGAAATAAACGGGGAGAATACACACAATGAGTATGGCAGAAGATTTCAAAGCCTTTGCCTTTAAAGGCAATGTGGTCGACCTCGCAGTCGGCGTGATCATCGGCGGTGCGTTCGGCAAGATCGTGTCGTCCTTCGTGGACAACATCATCATGCCGGTCGTGAGCCTGGCGATGCCTGAAGGCAGCTGGAAGGAGAGCGGCTTCTATCTCGCCAAGGTGTACCTGAAGGACGGAGTAACCATCGACGACAAGCTGTCGAAGAAGCTTGCTTACGGCGCTTTCCTAGGAAACGTGTTGGATTTTGTAATCCTCGCGTTCATCCTTTTCTTGATTGTCACCAAACTGATAAGCGCGTTCAAGAAGACTGAGGCCGCGGCCGAGCCTTCCGCACAAGAAAAGCTGCTCGCGGAGATCCGCGACTTGCTCAAAAAAGCTGAGTTTACTGGGACATCGGATATCTGTTGATGTCCGCGGACAGCGCGGGTGGCCACTTGGACACCCGCGCTGTCTTCGTATTGTGCGATTTTCTTGTTGGCACGCGACGTGCAGAGAGATGGGCATGACCCCAACTCGCATTTCCACACCGCGCCCCCAATCACTCATCGACTTGGTTCGCTGCTTTGCGTGGGCCTCCGGCTCTCTCTCGCCGGCGGCGCTTTGGACGGCATTGGACTTGGCGCATGAGTTCCAATGGCCGGAATGCAATCACGCCCGCTGGCTTGTCGTGGGGCCGCCGCGCGTAGCCCCCGATCCAGCCCGAATGAGCGCCCAAGAACGTTCAGAGGCACTGCACATTGGACAGCGCTTTGCCGCATCGTTGGCGCCAGAGAGCGGCGAGCTCAACGAAATTCTGCGCGCACTGTTACACCCCCCAGGACCAACGGAGGAGCGAAGTGCGCATCAATCGCCCGCTCGAAGAAGCTCCGTCCGGACCAGCTCCCCAAGCGCTGGTCCGGAAAGTGTGGCCGCGTGAATGATGGCGCGGAGGTCCCCTTGCGCAACGGCCGAGCCCCAGCCTTCTACGGGTGCGCCTTGCACCGAAGCCACCACCCACGCCCGAGGAGCGAAATGCGACCAACGCGTCGCACCCATCGATGCCAAGCGCGCAGTGGTGGGCTCGCAAACGAACACCACGTCGTCGGGCGCCGCTACATAGTGGTTGGCGCGCACGAGCCGCGCCGCTCCTTCAATCGGCACACC
>JAYWGI010000484.1:0-13185 GCA_043779025.1 Myxococcales bacterium | reverse complement strand
GTGACGGGGCTTCTCGCCGCTCGTGGGTCGCCGCAGCGTCACGACGCACGGGTCACCAGCGAAAGAAGCGTGCGCGTCGCGAGTGCTCGTGTCCGCGCAACGCGCGGCACGCAAAACCAGCGGATGCCCGAAGGACACCTTAACGCCGCGCCGCGGTTTTCGCGTGTTCGCGCGGCGGGGTACCGCGAGCGGCGAGATGCGCCGGCCTCACCCGGCGCCGGTCCCGCGCTGTAGGAGCGTGTTTCACGAACTGTGTCGGTTGCGCCGTTTAGGTGCCCCCTGCCGTGTTGGGTCGTTGGCGGCGGTGGCGGCGCTTGGCTAGGTCTTGAGCAGCTGCTGGATTTCTGCCACCAAGAACAGCGCCTCCATCGGAGTCAGGTGCTCCGGCCGCGCATCGCGAAACTTCCGAAGCGCCGCGAGCTCCGCCGGCGAAGAGCCAGACACGCCCGAAGGTTCGTCCAGATCCGCCAAAGGTGCCAGCGGCGCATCATGTGCAGAGTGCAATAACACTGAAGCGCGCGCGACCACCGAAGCCGGCACACCTGCTTCCTTGGCGCACGCGATGCCAAAACTTTGACTCGCTGGCCCCGGCCGCAGCTTGTGCAAAAAGACCAAGCGTCCGTCGTGCTCTGTGGCGGACACACTCTGATTCAACAGCCCCGGCAGCGTTTGGTCCAAGCCACTGAGCTCATGGTAATGGGTCGCAAACAGGGTGCGCGCTTGTACCTTGTCGTGCACAAACTCGCACACCGCGCGCGCGATTGCGAGGCCGTCCTGGGTGCTGGTGCCGCGCCCGATCTCGTCCAGAATTAGGAGCGAGTTCGCCGTGGCATGCGCGAGCACGTTGGCCGTTTCCTTCATCTCCACCATGAAGGTGCTCTCGCCCTCACTCAGGCGATCGTTGGCGCCTACACGTGTCAAAACGCTGTCGACCAAGCCGATGTGCGCCGTATCGGCGGGCACATAGCTGCCCATTTGCGCGAGCACCACGGTGAGCGCCACTTGGCGCATCACGGTCGATTTGCCTGCCATATTTGGGCCAGTGAGTAAGACAAAACGCTGGTTTTCTGAGAGCGAGATGTCGTTCGGCACAAAGCCGCCGCCACGCACACGCGGCTCCACCACCGGGTGCCGCGAGGCGGTGAGCTCGAGGCTGCGGCTTGCGTCCAATGTAGGACGCACCCATCTGCGCAGGTGCGCCAGCTCCGCCAAAGCGCAGTCAACATCGAGCTCCGCTGTGCGCGCAGCAAGCGTGTAGAGTGCAGATGAGTACTTGCTGAGCTCTCCCAGCAGTGTGGCCCACAACTCGGTTTCGCGCGCGCTCGCCTGCTCCTCGGCGCCCGAGAGTTGCTCCGAGAGCTCGTCAAGTTCGGGCGTCGTGTAGCGCTCGCCACCGGCCACGGTCTGCTTCCGGCGCCAACTCTCTGGCGCACGGCCGAGGTGGGTCTTGGTGATCTCAATGTACCAGCCGAATACGCGCGTGTGCCGCACCTTGAGCGACGCGATGCCGGTCTGCGCGCGCAGCTCGGCCTCCATGTCGAGCAAGAGCTGCGTGCCCTCGTCACGCGCTTTTCGTGCGGCGTCGAGCTCAGCGTCGAAGCCTGTGCGTACGGTGGCTGCATCGCCGAAGCGCGCCGGCAACTCCTCGGCGAGTGCGGCTTCCAGCAGCGACAACGCATCTACGCGAAGTGGCGCTGCCGCCTCGCACCAACGCCAGGCAAAGCTCGCGCCGTCGAGCAGCTCGAAGAGCGTTGCTGCCGCACGCAAACAGTTGCGCACACGCCCGAGATCTTGGGGCGTCGCGCGGGTCGTCAATACCTTGGTGCAAAGGCGCGCGAGGTCGCCAAAACGCCGGAGCTCCAGCCGCACAAGCCCACGGCGCGGCCCATCGGCAAGCGCCGCCTCCACCGCATCGGCGCGCACAGCGATCGCCGACAAATCGGCCAACGGCTCTAACAGGCGCGCGCGCAAGAGCCTTGCGCCCGGTGCGGTAATCGTGAGGTCCATCTCGCGAAGCAGAGAACCCTCGGGCTTCCCATCCGTGCTTTTTACAAGCTCCAAGTGGGCTTGGGCGCGTTCGTCCAAGCCCAACGTGGGCACCTTTGGGCCTCGGCCAAAGTGCGACCACGGCAGATTCTTTCCTGGCTCCGCGCGCGACGCTGCACGCATCAACGCGGCCGCGGCAAGGAGCTCAGCGTGATGCAATCCTTGGGCGTCGATGTGCGCCGCTCCGAACACCCGCACCAGATCCGCGCGCGACTCCGCGGGGCTAGGCGCTGGCACATTCGTGGCCGGCAGCGCGGCGGTAGCCTCACCCGCCCCCACGAGCACGGCGTTGGTCTCGCCCACCCACAAGAGCTCACGAGGGGCGAGGCGCGCAAGCGCGGTCAACACCTCACCCGCGCTCCCGCTGGGCAACGTGTAGAACTCAAGGGTGGACACGTCGAGCACGCCCACACCAAAGCGGCCCGAGGACTGTGCAATCGAAACCGTGTAGTGTGCAGTCTTCGGGTCTAGGCCTAAATCGTCGAATGGCATACCTGGTGTTGCCACCCGAACGACCTCGCGCGGCACGATCCCCCGCACTGTAGCTGGGTCGGCCATCTGCTCGCAAATCGCCACACGGCGCCCGACATCCAGCAAGCGCTGTACGTATCCGGAGATGGCGTGATACGGCACGCCCGCCATCGGGATGGGCTCGGCGGCCGACTTATTGCGGCTGGTAAGGCTCAGCTCCAAGATCCCTGCCGCCACCACGGCGTCGTCATAGAACAACTCGTAAAAGTCGCCCATACGGATAAACAAGATCGCGTCGGGGTACTGGGCCTTCGCGCTCAGGTACTGGCGCATCACGGGCGTGTCGGAGCCGGAGAGCACAGCCATCGGCGATGGCCTAATAAATCACTGGCCGCGCCTGGAGCAGCGAATCCAACCGAACAAAAACCAAGCCTTGAGACGACGCATCGAGCGCCACGAACTCGCCGAGGTTTGGATAGATCTCGAGCGCGCGTAGGTTGATCGACACCGTGCCAACTTTGCCAGGCAGGCTAAAGCCTAACGGTACAAAGCCACCGCGCATGTCGAACTTCCAGGTCGTGTCGCGCGCAACAGCGGCCGTTGCGGGCGCATACATCACGAACGAGAACAGCGGATTGCGAAACGCAAGCGCACTCGTGACCCTCGGGGGTAAAAAGCTGGCCGAGGTAGGCCTCGGCACCGACAGCGAGCGCGAGTCGGCGAGTCTCCGTTCGGCCTGACACGCGAGCGTGCAGCGCCCCCCTTCCGACTTTTGCACGTGGTGCAAGAGGCCGTTAGCGCTTCCATTGGCGAGCCATTGGCTGCCCGTGCGCACGGCCACGTTGAGCTGTCCGTGAAAACAACAACGCACCTTGTCGGCAAAGGATTTGCTCAACTTGGACGATGCACGATGGCTGCGCCCTTGGTCCTCAGCGCTGTAGGTGTATTGTCCAAGTATCAGGTGATCGTCGTAGGCTTCGAGCACCGGCAAATCGCGCGTCCAGGCATTGGCGCCTGCCGAACTGAAGGTGCCGTCGCACATCTGAAACCGCGCGTCGCTGGATTCGTTGCCACCCCAGCAGCGTTGCGAGTCTCCAGGCACCGACCAATACATGTCGGTGGGTGGAAGCAACTCACTTGTAATGCGCACGTAATCCCCTACGCGCCCAGCGTACGCAGCGGCCGGCAACCCCAAGGCCGACAGCTCCGCGTCGCCGCGCTCGGCCCGCGCCGTACCAATCGCAAAATCCTCCACTCCGTTGGCGCAGAACCCGGGCGTTCCAGGGTCCAATCGCAGCGCACCGCCGCTGTCCGCCGTCACAGTGCCAGCCACCGCTTCCAGACCAGGTAGCGCGCCCTCATACACCACGCTCCACGACTGATTCAGATGCACGGTAGGGTCGTCCCAAGAGACACGTACGCGCGGGAACGCAACGTCCGTTCCTGGCGTCATCGTTTTGGAATCCGAGGCCTCAGTATCTGCAGACTGCACAAAGTTCTTCCAACCAGGGTCAGCGCTCTCACCGCGTGCCGGCAGCATGCTTGGCTGCTCTACGGCCTGGGGTCCGGACACCGGAAGCGGCTGAGCATTGAGGGAAAGCGAAGGCGCGCCGGCGAGGCTCGGTGCATGAGTGCCCTCGGTATCGCTAACCCGAAGTGCGTAGGCCGAGCGTACGCGGTGCGGCACCGAGACCGGGTAAAACCATTCGTCGCTGACCGAGCCTGGACGCGCTCGCGCCACGCCCCATGGGCTATTCAGTTCATCGGTTTGGCTATCCCCGAAGCCGTTTACTCTTGCGGATGCCGCTAACTCCACGGGACGACGGCACGGCTCATCCCAGTCGTCTACGTCGACGAACACGACATCGCCATTGGTGAGCGCGACGGCCGCAAATACGCCACGCATGCGCGAGGGCCCAAGTGGGCTCGCCGTGTACGCGCCGTTTGCAATGTAGGAAGCACCCAAGGAGGCGACAGAATTCGCGTTCGGGGTGCACAAGACGGCCGCCTTGGCATCGGCCACAGCCTTTTGAGTTCCGTCCGCGGTCCAATCGCGGGCGAAGAACTTCACGCTGAGCGCAGGTGCACCCAAGCGAATGCGGTCGGGGCGCTGAGACGGCGAGGCCTCGCTGCGCGGCCTGCGTAGCGGCGCAAGAACAGCTGTGATGTCAGACAGGTCGAAAACCGCCAACGCACCATCTCGACCATCGACCACATAGGCAAATTGCTTGTTGTCACGTGTGACCGGGCTGATCGCGATATCGGTCGCCCAAGCGCCGCCAAGCTCACCCGCAAAGTTGAGTTGCTGCACCAACTGCGGCGTACCCGAGGAAGTCTCCACTACGTGCACCACCGCGCGGCCACGCTCGCCGATGTACAAGCGCGTCCCGTCTTTACGCATCAAGGTCGCAACCGGCAACACGTCGTCGCTCACGAACGCGGTCCGCGGAGCTTCCGTGCATACTGCAGGAGGTGCAAACGTCAGCTTGGAAGAACTCAGAGGTGCACCTGTCATACCGGACGACCATGTGGCCATCGACGGAGCGGGGACAGCAACTCCTCCAAGAGCCGACGCTGTGATCACATTGCAGCCGGGTAGCTGCCCGGCTTGGTAGGCACCGGCGCCCGTGCCCGAAAACGGTCCCGCCGCGAGACGCAGCAGCTTCGCCGGAACACCGTCCCCCCCGGACGTCAGCACGGCGAGCGTGTCATCTGCGAGCACCTCGATGGCTACGGGTCGCTCGGCCAGTGTGCAACCAATCCAATCGGGCAACACCACAGGAGCGCCCTGCCCTGTCATCGCGTGTTTGACCACGGTCAGGCTTGCAAGAGCATAGACACCGAAGGCGCGCGGGGTACCAGATGCAAGATACACGGTCTTTGCGTCCGGCGAGACGCGAAGTGCAGTGGGCAAGGCCGCGGTAGGAATCGCATTTAGGCCAGGTGTGCCAGTGTCGGCATCGAGCACCACCGAACGAGCCAGATCCACAACCGCGAGCTCTCCTCGACCCAACTGCGCGACCAGCACCATCGGGCGCAACGCAGGCAGCGGGCTGACTTCGGGCGACGCGGAGGTGGTGCCGGGCAACGCCGGGCACCTCTCAATCGGCAGAACGCTAAGATCGCTCATGGTACCAGTCGCAGAACTACCTGCAGTTTGCACGCAGAGGGCCTCGATAGAATCCGGGCGATCGAAGGAGCGCGCGGGCTCAGGCGCCGCGGTTGTGGCGCAGGCCGGTCCGAACAGACCCACAACCGTGCCAAGGCCAAGTGCAAAGCATGAAAAAGTAGAGGAACGCATGAGTCAGCTTCCTTTGGGCGAACGAGGCACGCCGAGCGTGTACACCACACGCAAATAGGTGGGAGCCCTTCGGTCTAGATCGATCACCTGCACGAAGGACTGCGTGAAGTTGCCGACGTAGGCAAAGCGATAGCCTGCCGGCGCCATTTGCCCCGACGTGAATTGCGGGTCGAAGGGTTCGAAGGCGGCGGCGTAAGGTCCGCGCCCTGTGTGCACGGTGCCCTCCGTAGCCAAGGTCTCGGGGTTGATGACAACCAGCGTAGCGCTGTCGAATGAGGCCACAAAGAGACGACGACGGGCCTTGCCTTGTTCGTCGATCACGGGGGCCAGGTACACGCGCGACGGGCCTACCGGCAACGGGATGGATCCCGCAAACGTCAGCTCATCCCCCGCGCCGCCGCGTGTTGGCGAAAGCTGGCCGTAGAGCAACGCCGCCGGCGAACGGTTGGCCACAAAGACCGGCATCGCAAGCTCGGCGCAGCGTGCGCCGCCACCGGCCTTCACACAGGCTTCACGGCCGGAGGCGTCGACCACGATGCCACGCGAATCATTGCCCGAGGCCGTACCCGCAACATTATAACTGCGCGCGAGCGCGAGGTACGGGCGCGGGAGAGCAGAGGCGTCGTCAGCGACATAGCGAAGCTTGTTCACGACGGCGCCGCTCCGAGCAGTCGTGAGCATGTCCTGACCCGGCGCAGCGGCCGACGGCGGCAGCATCGCGACCCCGCCCACCGAGGACTTGAGCCCAGACAAAATGAACTGCAGCGAAGGCGCGACGCCGCTCGCGACCCCCGTGGACATCAGGCTCGCCTTGTCGTCGCCCACATGTCCTACTACGAGCATGCGACCGTCTGCCGATTGGGCCATCACCGTGGGCTCGCCAGGAAGCGTTAGGCCTCGCGTGTTGCCCGGCTCGTCGGCGCGGTTGCCTGCATTGTGCGCGGCGTCGCAGCGCGCACCACCGCAGTCAAGTTTGAACGGATCGCCCCCCGCGCTGTCGTCGCCCACGTCCATCCAAGACAGCGAGGTCGTCCCGCGCACAGGCACATACAGGCGCCGCATGCTCGCGCCGGTTGAGACGAACCCCACGTTCGACACCTGCAAGTCGGCCGCAAAAGCACCGACCTGCACCGAGCTGCGCAGAAACCCAGCCAAAGACACTGCGGGCGCGCAAGACGCTCCCAGCGTTTGCCCTTGCGGCACGCTACTAAGCGCGCACGAGCTCGCAGCCGACGCTGTGGCCGCCGCACGAATGGCCTTCAGATCCAAAGCCATCACCGTGCCCGCATTATATTGAAGGTCGAAGTCGGCATTGGCCACGTAAAGCGCTTGACCGCCCGGAGAAACAGCGAGCCCCACCGGAAAGTTGAAGCCGTCACTTGGAGGCGCATTGCCTCCGCCAGCGCCATCTCCGCCGCACGCGCCCACAAGCGCGGCAGCGAGCGCGATGGGCACCAAACAGGCTGCAAAAGACCGGCGAGCAAACGTTCCAGGCATATGACAAAACACTCTAGCCAGAGGGCAGGGCCCTGTCCAAGCAAGAACGGGGAATGCGTGCATTATCGCGCGGCACACCGGCTGCGCGAAACATACGTCTGAGAAAACGCTATCGAAGTTCGAGAATCACAATCCCGCGCCCCTCTTCGTCCGTCTCCGGACCGGTCGGGATAGGAAGCATCGGCAGTGGCAGCTCCATGCGCGGCTGCTCGTCCCGGTGTCTCTCCCGTTCTTCACGCTGCCGGATTTGTTCGATGATGAAGGCTGGGAGCATGTGGGCGAAGCCTCCTTTGCCTAATTGTAACGCAGCCAGCGAATCGGTCAAGGTCCCGAGTTATTTCGCGGGGTCAGACCAGCCCAACCCGAATGCAGGCAGACTTCCTCCCCGCACTTCACTTGAGCTGCCCCCACTGACGCGACATGGGTTAAGAACGTCCGCCCGCTGACAACTCCCATGCTTGTGCTCCCCGAAACCACGCCCTCCCTGCTTGCGCTCACGCGCTCGCTGTTTCCGCCCGAAAGCCGCACGCAGGCTGAATCGCGCGCCACCCGCAGCTACGCGGCAGGGCTGGGGCTGCGCGGCAGCGTAGAGCTGTACGACGTGCTCGGCGGCCTGGCTCCTTCGGTGCCTACGGATGAGATTCCCGAGCCGCCCATGACGCCGCATGAGCTCCGCGCGTTGCAGCTCGAGGCCGACAATCGCATGGCCGGCGTGCGCGCACGCATGACGCAGCTCTTCAACAATCGGGCGCGTGCGCGCTTGCCGGAGCCGGGGGAGGTGTACTCTGCACTTACTCCCGTCGGGCTGGAGCAGAATTGGGTAGATGCCACCGCCTCGCGCTACGTGGCTTTGCTTGAGGGCACGTTGGATCGCATCGACGCCGAGACCAAGCTGCTCATGACGGAGGCCCGTGAGCGCGCGAGCCGCGGCACCGAAGCGCTGCAGTGGCTCCTCGCCATCGACAAGGCTTACGCCACGTGGATGGGTCCGGCCCACACCAAGATGCGTGCGCGCTTGGCCCAAGCGTATGGCGATCTGGTTGCGCGGACATTCGAGCGTGCCGCGCGAAGCTTGGCCTTTCCGCATCAACTGCCCGAAGTCGCCCCGTGGTTTGAGGTGAGCGGCTGCGAGCACAGCTTACACCTCATGGGCCTGCAGCTTTCACTTGCTTACCTTGCGCACGACGCGCGTTTTCCACTCTCTCTGCTGTCGGAGGATCTCCAGTGTCCAGCTCCCGCATCTACGCTCTAATTTTTGCCGCCACGGGGGCCGTCGCCGTCGTGGCAGCGCTTGTGTATTACGCACCCATCGATCGCGTGGCCGCCGCGCTTGTCTTTGCCATGGGCGTGGGCTTCTTTGTAGGCGCACGCGAGCAGTGGGCGCGCCTCGGTCGTTTAGAGCAGCAAATCGCCTCGATGCGCGCGATGTCGCCGCAGGCCGAGAGCACGGGCGATGCCGACCTAGACGCATGGGTCGATGTCCGCACGCAGGGCGCGCACGTGTCGCTCGCCGGCGCAAGCTACGCGCCCTTTCTGGTGGGCTTGTTCGTCATGCTGGGGTTGCTCGGCACCTTTCTGGGCTTGTTCGAGACCTTGCGCGGCGCCCGTTTTGCGCTCACCGCGGCGAGTGATCCGCAAGCCATGCGGGAGGGTCTCACCGCCCCGATGCTTGGGCTCACACGCAGCTTCGGTTGCTCGGCCACCGGTGTGACCACCTCGGCCTGCTTGGGCCTCGTGGGCATGGTGGTGCGTGGTCGAGAGAACGCCCTCAGCGCGGCCTTGCAGCGTCTGGTGGCTCGCCGACTGCAGGGGCGCAACGCCAATGCCCGCACGGAGAGTTTGCTCGAGGCGCTGGCGGGCAAATTCGACACGGTGGCCAATGCATTGAGCGGCATGAGCCTTGCCATGGCCGGCATGGGCAACTCCTTGGATGCGGGGCAGAAGGAGAGCCTCGTGAGGCTCGAAGGCTCGCTCACGCGCCACACCGAAGCCCTGGGCGGACTGCAGGCGACGCTCACGGAGGGGCATGCACGCGAACTTTCACGCATGGGCGACGCGCTGCTCACGCATGCGGACAAGGTCGCATCACCGCTTCTTTTGCAGGGCGACAAGCTGTTTGGCCAAATGGACGCCGCGCTCAAATCGGTGGTTGAGGCCGAGACACGCATGACGGAAGCGCTTGCGGACGCAACCACGAAGATGACGCAGCTGCTTGCGTCTACCAGCGCAACCATAGCCGACACATTGGCCTCGACGAGCACGGCCATGACCCACACGATGGCGTCTACCAACACCACCCTAAGCGCCACGCTTGGCAACGCGCAGACACAACAGGCCTCTGCACTTGCAGTTCACCAAGCGGCACACCTTGCGGCGCAGCGCGACAGCACAAGTGCGCTGCATGCAGAACTCGGCGCCGCACAGGCGCTCCAGCAAAACGCACTCGCAACCGCAACGGCCGCGCAATTGGAGGCACTACAGTCGCACCTGCCACAGGTTCTCGCGCCGCTCGAGTCAGCCACGCAGAAGATGACGCAAGCCGCGCTTGCACACACCGAGAGACTGCAGAATGCAAGCATGGGCCTAGGCGGCGCGATGCAGGCCTCGGCCACAGGCGTAACCGATGCGCTTGCAAGCGCGGCTACGGGCGTGTCTGTGGCACTTGCCGGCACAGCGACAAGCCTCACAGACACACTTGCCAAAGCCAGCGAGGCGCTCACAGCGCTGATGAACGACAGCGGCGCACGCATGAGCGAAGCACTGCTTCAGTCCCACACAATGCAGCAAATTTCCATACAGAACGCGGCGACGGCCCAAGCTGTGACGCTGGGCGACGCACTTGCGCAGCAGTTGGCGGTACTCGAACAACATGGCGCGCGCATGATGGCACCACTCGAAGGTACGGCACTCGGCATCGCAGAGGCTGTGGGCGGACACGCCGAGGCCTTACGGAACGGCATACTTGCCGTAACAATGGCTGCACAAGAGGCGCGCAGCGGAGACGCTGTCCACGTTCAGACCATCCGCGAACTCGTCACGGTGGCGCGCGAGGGCCTGGTCTCCGTCAAGGTGGGCGGCGCTGAGCTCGAGGCAGCAGCCAGCATGTTTGCGGCGGCCGCCACAGCGCACCAAGAGGGCGCACGCGCATGGCTCGGAAGCCTAGACGTTATGGATGAGCGCGTGCGCCAAAGCGGCAAAGCGGCGGCCGCAGAGGCCCTGCAAAAGCAGCTGGAATATACACACAAAATATTTGGCGAGCAGCTACGGTTGCACCGAGAACTCTTCGAAGAAGTGCGCGGCGCCCAGCGCGTGAAGGAGCACTTGGTTGCAGCCGATACGAGCGCCGACGCGAACGCCGCTGGCAAAAAGGACGGGGCGCATGGCGTTTGAGGAAACGCACGACGAGATGCCGGTGTGGCCCGCGTTTGGCGACGTGATGGCCTGCTTGTTTGGCATCTTCGTGCTCTTTTTTGTGTGGGCCATCGCGGTCCAAGCCTCGCTCTCCAAGGACTTGAAGGAAGAGAAGGCCGCGCGGGTAGAAGAAGGCAAAAAGCAAGTCAGCATCGATGCCGTGTTCGCGCGCACCGTGGCCGCGGGGCGCGTCACGCTGCGGGACGGCAAGGTGGGCATCGGCGGTAGCGTGCTGTTCAAGCTCAACTCGTCGGAGCTCTCCAGCGAGGGCCGCGCTGTGCTCGGCGAGCTCGCGCCGCTGTTCAAAGACTACCTCGCCGGCCGCACGGAGCGCCTCATGGTCAGCGGCTTCACCGACGACTTGGGGCACACGGAAGCCAGCGGCCATGCCGACAACTGGGAGCTGTCTACAGCCCGCGCGCTGTCGGCTGCGCGCGAGCTGATTCATGCCGGGCTGCCCAAGGAGCGCATCGTGGTGGCCGGCTTTGGCGACAACGCGCCGCTGGTACCCAACGACACGCCTGCGCATCGTGCCGTGAACCGACGTGTCGAGATCGCCCCCGTGGCCGGTGAGCGCAGCGAGTCCGCAAAATGAGTGCAGAGCACACGGAGGTTCCCAGCGAAGCCGCTTTGGCGGAGGGCTCCGCCGAGCCATCCGATGCTGCCGAAGTCGCGACATTTGAGCCCAAGGAGGACGACGCAACGGCGTGGCTGGCGCGCTTGGGCGCCTTGCGTTCGCGCATCGACCCCGTGGAATTTGCCTACGCGCATACGCTTGTGGTGCGCGCCCTGCGAGAGGACGAAGACGTCGCGCAAAGCCTGCTGCGCAAAGTGGAGGCGCGCCTTGTGGCCGCCGCGGAGGCCACCGTGGCGCCCTATGCGGGCGCCGGCGACGAAGCTCTGGCTGGCTTCGAGCGAGCGCGCCAGATGTACGAGGACGCGCTCACCTCGCTCAAGAACGCACACGTCGTAGCCGATGCCTTGGGCCAGCTCGAGGTCGATGCCGGGCCCTACAACGCCGCACACTTGGTGACGCAATCGCTGGCGCGCATGTCGCGCTTGTCCGTGAGCTACCTCGATGCCTTCCTCGAGCGCATGCAGCTCTACGCGCTGCTCATGGGCGACGAGGAGACGGCTCCTAAACCCAAGCTCGCCAAAGGGCGTGAGGAGACAGGCACTGCGGCTCCGCCCAAGCGTGGAGCGCGCGGCACACGCAGCGGAGGCAAGGCTAAGGGGCCCAAGCTCATCCCGAGCAAGAAATAGAAGCAAAAAAGCACAATCCCAAGACCCTACGCCTTTGTAGGGCTCGGGATTGTGCGGTGAACAAGGCACGCACGCAGACACGCTACGCGCTGGTCGTGTAGCTATCCATCGGCGGGCACGTGCAGATGAGGTTGCGGTCTCCATGCGCGTTGTTGATGCGCGCGACGTAGGGGAAGAACTTCCGGGTGACAGTCCACGGACCTGGGTACACCGCCAGCTCGCGGCTGTACGGATGCGTCCATTCGCTGGTGAGCGACGCGATGGTGTGCGGCGCGTTCTTGAGCGGGTTGTCGGTTGTAGACAGACGCCCTTCTTCGATGGCGCGAATCTCTTCGCGGATGCCGATCATGGCGACGCAGAAGCGCTCGATCTCCGCCAAGCTCTCACTTTCGGTGGGCTCGATCATCAGCGTGCCCGCGATGGGAAACGACATGGTGGGCGCATGGAAGCCGTAGTCGATCAAGCGCTTCGCGATGTCTTCGACCTCGACGCCCGCGCTCTTCTTGAAGGGGCGCATGTCGAGAATGCACTCGTGCGCGACGCGCCCGTGAGTTCCCTTGTAAACCACGTCGAAGTGCGGCGCCAAGCGCGTTGCCATGTAGTTGCCACCCAGCAGCGCGTGTTCCGTGGCGCTCTTGAGGCCGTCCGGCCCCATCATGCGGCAGTAAGCCCAGCTAATGAGCAACACGCTCGCGCTGCCCCAAGGCGCGGCTGACACCGGGCCCACTTTGGCGCCGCCATCGGAGCCCACTGCTTCAAGCACCGGCAAGCGCGGAAGGAACGGAACCAAGTGTTTTGCCACGCCGATGGGGCCCATGCCGGGGCCACCACCGCCGTGTGGAATCGCAAAGGTCTTGTGCAGGTTCAGGTGACAAACGTCCGCGCCCATGTCGCCCGGGCGGCACAAGCCCACCTGTGCGTTCATGTTCGCGCCATCCATGTACACCTGCCCGCCATGCGCGTGCACCAGCGCACAGATGTCCACAATGGCCTCCTCAAACACGCCGTGCGTCGAGGGGTAAGTGACCATGAGCGCGCCCACGCGATCGGCATATTCAGTGCACTTTGCACGCAAATCGCTTATGTCTACGTTGCCGTTTTTGTCACAGGCCACCACCACCACATCGAAGCCAGCAAGCACCGCCGAGGCCGGGTTGGTACCGTGCGCCGACTGCGGAATGAGGCAAACGCGACGC
>JAYWGI010000483.1:0-4120 GCA_043779025.1 Myxococcales bacterium | reverse complement strand
TGTTGGGGGTAGTATACCCTTCGCCGTTCCTCAACTCCATCAGTCCCACGGGGGTCGGAGTCGGGGCGTCCGACACCACGGTGACGCTTTCGGGCAGGAACTTTACGTCCAGCACGGGCGTACGCGCTGGAGACCTCGAGCTCGTCGTGCAAACCCGATCGGCTACAAGCCTAACGGCCGTTGTGCCGCGCACGCTGCTGGGCACCTCGGGAGTCTTTCCTCTCGTTGCGTGGAATCCAACTCCTGGAGGCGGAGCAACACAGCCGCTCTCCTTCGTTGTCTCAAACCCGGACGTTGTCATCTCGAGTTTGGCGCCCGCTGTGCTTCGCGTAGGCGATGGCGCGACCATGCTCACGGTAGTCGGCGCGGGCTTCGTGCCAAGTTCGCTGGTCCAAGCCGATGGCATGAGTCTGCCCACCACCTTTGTCTCCGCGACGCAGTTGCGGGCACGGTTCTCTACGACCTCTCTGGCTGCAACGTTTGCGATGACAGTGTTTACCCCTCCGCCAGGAGGTGGACTGAGTGCCCCGGTGCAACTTGCCGTGGTCAATCCGGTGCCAACGCTCACCGGGTCGAGTGTCTCCTCTGTTGTCGTAGGGTGCAGCGACACGGCCATCGTCCTGTCGGGTACGGGGTTTGTACCCACATCCACCGTCACGGTTGGTGGGGAAGCCGTCAGCACGACCTACATCGATTCGAAGCGCCTCGGCATCCTGGTGCCTGCGCGCATGATGTCCACGGGAGGGTTCTTCGTCCTGCAGGTTCAGAATCCCGCTCCTGGAGGAGGCACATCAGGCACGGTGGAGGTGACCGTCACCAACCCTCAGCCCGTGATCGTGAGCGCCTCGACGCTCAACATCCCGCGAGGCACCTCCCGTACCACTGTGTCGCTTAGTACTACGGGTGTGGTGGCCGGGGCCGTCGTCTATCTCAACAGTGCTGCGATGACGACACGGGTAGGCCTGAGCGGCTTGGTGAGTGCCGATTTGGTCTGGCCCACCCATGAAGTTGTGCAGCTGCGAATCCGCAACCCAGAGCCCTCCGGAGGTGCGAGTGCCCCTCTGGAGATCACGGTGGATTGCGACGCGCGCGGTGCGGAGATCTTGTTCCCCACGGTTAACGTGGTTCAGAGCGCATCGGCGAACCTCGCAAGCCAGAGCCGCTTTGCCAGCTTCGATGCTGCCACAGTCGGCATGTGCGCTACCGTGACTGGCGCAACCGTACCGGTGTTGGGGCGCGGCACCACGCAGCCCGTGCGCGCGGTCGTGGTTCAAAATACAACCTTCTCACCCGTAGCCTTAGAGGCCTGGGCAGCCTGCGACACGACGGATGGCGCAGCCTTTCTGAGCATTTATCCAGGGCGTCGCAGTATGCCGACTTCCTATGACGATCGCCGCATGTGTTCTGGCGTGGTTGCGCGCGGCGGGGCATTCTCCAGCCCTGACAGCCCGACCGCGCCTCAGTGCCCTGGCCTCACGTGGGCCAACGCAGGGGCCGTCACCGTGGGCGTATGCGAGACAGCGGTGGTCGTGTTGCAAAGCATCAACGTGGCCGTACCGAGCACCCTGCCTAGCGAAGTGCGCATGCGTGTGCGCCCAGCTTCTGCAGCAGCAGCCCCTTGAAGCGTGGAGCCCGTGAGGTAGCCGCTGATGTGCTCTGTCGTATCGACGCCGATGACGCGTTTGCGGCGGCCGTGCTCTCCAAAGCGTTGCAGAGCGAAGGCGACCTAAGCGATGCCGATCGCGGTCTATGCACCGCGCTTGTCTACGGAGTGATTCGCTTGCGCCCCTGGGTACGCGGAAGGCTCGCGGCGTTTCTCAAGAACCCTGCCAAGCTAGACCGGTACACGATGGCGCACCTCGAGTTGGGGGCCTACCAGTTGTGGGCCATGTCGCGTATCCCAGCGTTTGCTGCGGTGCATGAGGCGGTGCGTTTGGTGCGCAAAAAGCGCGGTGACGGCATGGCGTCGCTGTGCAACGCCGTGCTGCGCAAAGCGAGCCAGAACGTCCCAAGCGAGGCCGATCTTGCGCGGGCGTTCGTCGCGGGCGTACCGGAATGGGTGCAGACTGCACTCGTCGATTCTCTGGGTCCTGAAGGCGCCGCCTCTTATATGCAAAATGCATGTGTTGTCCCGCCCTTGTGTTTGCGCGTACGCAGCGACATGCGCGCGGACGATGTGGCGCAGCGCATCCTCCAGAGCCAAAAGGGTGCCGTGGTGGAGCCCGGCCTGTTGCCGGGTGCCTTGCGTGTGTGGGCCGGCGGCGAGCCGGCGACTTGGCCCGGGTCTGGCGAGGATTGGGTCGTACACGAGGAGGGGTCCCAATGGATTGCGGCCGCCGTTGGTGTCGAAGCCGGGATGCGCGTGCTCGACGCTTGCGCAGGGCGGGGAAACAAGTCGCTCGCGATAGCCGATGCCTTAGGCTCGTCGCAGGGGCTTGTCTGCGTCGACGCCTACCCGAGTAAGTTGGACCGGCTCGCGGGGCACTTTGAGCACCTCGGGTATGACGCGCCGGAGACACTCGCGGTCGATTGGACCTTAGGGACCGGAGGGCTCACTGCGGACTTTGATCGCATCTTGGTGGACGCTCCGTGCACCGGTCTGGGCACCATCAGGCGCCGGCCCGATGTGCTCTCCCGCCGGAGCGCCGAGGGCTTGCTCGAGCTCGCAGAACTGCAGAAGCAAATCCTCATGCGAGCGGTTTCTTTGCTCAAGCCAGGCGCTGAGCTTGTCTATGCGGTGTGCAGCGTGACTCGAAATGAGAGCGAAGATGTGGTGGCGCATGTGCTTGCATCTTGCACCTATATGAAGCTGCAGCCCTTTGTGCACGGAGCGTTCGAAGCCCCGCTGGGCATGGCCCGGCTGCTGCCCATGACTCACGGCACGGATGGGTATTTCGTGGCGCGCTTGGCCCGCGAAATGGTGTAAGTTCCGGCTCATCATGGCCACGAACGTCACACTTCCTCAGCTAGGCGAGAGCGTTTCCGAAGGTACCGTCACCACCCTCGCGGTGAAGGAGGGCGACGTGGTGAAGAAGGATCAAGTCCTGCTCACTGTGGCGACCGATAAGACCGACAGCGATATCCCCGCACCTGTTGCGGGCCGCATCCTAAAAATTCATGCCAAAGAGGGCGAGACCCTGCCGGTAAACGCACTGCTGTTGGAGATTGAGGAGGGCGTGTTCGAGAGTGCCTCGGCGACCCCCGCTGCTGCCGCACCTGCTCCCGCGGCAGGTACCAACCTCGCCACGCCCAGTGCACGCCGCAGTGCTCTCGAAAACAATGTCGACCTGGCGGGCGTGCAAGGCAGCGGCGATGGCGGCCGCATCGTGAAGTCCGACATCGAGCGCGCAGCAGCACCTGTGCCTGCTGCATCGGCGGCGGCTGTAGCAGCACCTGCCATGCCCCAAGCGCGCGCGGCCCAAGTGGCCAGCATGATCAACACCAGTGGCTTTGTGCCGCCCATCCCCGGCGTGGGCTTCGGCTCCTTCAAGCTGGCGCCCTACCGCGAGACGCCTGGTGACCAAGTCATTCCATTCACGCGTCGGCGCCGCATCACGGCCGACCACATGACGTACTCCAAGTTCTCCTCGCCGCATGTAGTTGCGGTTGCCGAGGTGGACTTGCACAAGACCAGCAAGCTGCGAGAGGCCCACAAGGACCGCTACAAGAAAGAGGGCTTGAGCCTCACCATGCTTGCGTTCGTGGCGCAGGCCGCCTCCCGCGCGCTGCGGGAGACGCCCTCGCTTAACGCCCGCGTACTCGATGATGCCTATGTGCTCTACAAGGACATCAACTTGGGCATTGCCGTTGACTCCCCCGAGGGCCTGGTGGTTCCCGTCGTCCGCCGCGCCGACGAGCTTGGTGTACGAGGCTTGGTGCGCGGAATCGACGACTTGGCCAAGCGCGCAAAGACCAGCAAAATCACTATCGACGACCTCGCTGGTGCCACATTCTCAATCACCAATCCTGGCCTGAAGGGCAACCTTTTCGGCGGCGCAGTGATCAACCAGCCCAACGTAGGGATCTTGCGCATGGGCGAGATCCAAAAGCGTGTTGTGGTGATCACGGATGCCAACGGTGAAGACAGCATGGTCATCCACCCGGTGATGTACTTGGCTCT
>JAYWGI010000482.1:0-4140 GCA_043779025.1 Myxococcales bacterium | reverse complement strand
GCGCGCTGTCGGCACGCGCGACATCGGGCAAGAGCAACGAGAGCCCCGTGAGACTGCCAAGTTTTAGAAGGTCGCGTCGATGCATCATGCAAGTTTCTCCTGGGACGCTCTATTCATGGTCGAAGCGGTAGTCGCTAAGCAGGTAGGTGAGCACGGCCTGCCACGCGCGAATGGTGTAGTTGGGGTCTTCGGTGAGCACCTGCCCAAACACGTAGGGCGCGCCGGCCGTGCGATCTTGCAGCTTGGGGAACTTGGGCTCGTTGTTGCCATCGGGGACGGGGGCCGCATCGAAGTCTACCTGCGCATTGCAGCGATAGTTGGCGAAACCCTTGCCAGTATTGCCTGGCGCTTTGCTCAGATCAGCTTTCTCCAAGTCCTTCCACACGTCGACAAAGAAGGCGTAGGTGCGCGAAACCTCTTCAGAATCCGGCGCGAGCTCCTCGCCGAGCAAACGCCAGTGCAGCGCGACAATGGCGGCGCGAATTTTGGCTTCGCTCCCGGCCGCCACTGTTTGGGCCTCCGACTCCGCCTTGCGCACCACAAAGGGAGTAACGTCCGGTTCCACGCTGGCAAAAAGACGGCGTGCCGCCGCAGGCTTGGTGAACTCAAAGCTTGTGGCTCGGCAGGCCAGCGTTGCGGCCATATACTCGTGCGATGCGTGCATCGTCGGGCTCACCGAGTCCGCGCGTCGGAGCACATCCTTTGAGTCGATGCCGCCCAAAAGCGAGTTCCATGTCTCGTCCCCAGCAATGTAGTTTGCACGCAAGTCCGTGGGGCCGCGCACATAGCCGGTAGCGCGATAGTACGAGACGTATGGCAACGCGCCGCCGTTCTCAAAGAAGTACATCCCCGTGGTCGCCAGGTACTTGCGCGCCAGCAAATTGGCGGTGAGGAGGCGCCCCTGGCCCAGACTCGCTTGCAGTGCGTCTTTGGCGGCATCGCCTGAGACAGATGCGAAATACACGCTATTGACCACGGCTGCCGTAAGCGCGCGCAAGTTGTAATTTTTGGTTTTGAAGTCTGCTGCGAGCTTTACGAACCAATCATTTTGCGTGTTGAATGCGCGTGAACGTTCCGCATAGTCGGCGCTCGTGCTGTCGGTAGGAAAGCTCAGCGGCTCGTCGCCCACAAGCCCGCGGTACATCACGTGCGCCACCGCCAAACCGAAGCGGGCGTCAGCCACAACTTGCGCGGCAAGCCACCTTGGCGCTTGCGTGTACTCTGCACCTGGCATCAGGGTCGTACCAAAACCGGGTGCGAAGAGGTCGTCGTGCCATTTGTCGTCGGCGGAGTAAATGGTCAGCGTATCCTCGCTAAAGCCGCGAAATCCACCGGCGATCGGGTCCAAGGTGGCGTGGCACACATTGCATTCGGCGGCGTTGCGCGTTGCGTTTTGGCCGGCCGTGAGTATGCCGGCGTCAACCGTGCGCTGCGCGAACTTAAAGATGTCCGTAGCCAAAAAACTCTTCATCACCACGCGCGCGCGCTTGCGGCCCTTGTTGGTACGGGTGGTTTCCCATCGGTTCAAAAATGAGGGGGTGGTGAGCACCCCAGCCCGCGGAACCACCACGCTGGGCTGGGCGACTCCGCCGCTCATGCGCAGCTGCTTCAGCGGTTCGGTGAACGGCTTCCAGGCGTTGACATTCTCCGGCGTCATGGCTTTGTCGTGCGTGAAGCCATAGCCCCGTGCCAGCCACGGGTTCGCAAGCACATAGTCTGCCGTGAGGATCTCGGAGAACGGCTTGTTGGTGCGCGCGACATGCTCGATAAGCCGGAGCGGTTCTTCCGTCAGCGAGACATTGGCCCACTGGCGCTTCTCACTTGTGTAGGCTGGGTCCTTGTCGTCGTAGAGGTCAGGCGCATGCCCATAGGACCGTAGTGACTCCGCGTCGACGGCGCGCTGGGTAAGCAGCTCGTCGTTCCACGTCTCGCGCAGGAACTCGTAAAAGGGCTCCTCCTCCGTAAGCTTGACGACGGCGGCCGCCAGCGTCTCATCGGTCGTCACAGCATCCAGTTCGGCCGCTTTAGGGACACGCGCTGCCAACAAAATCGCAGCCTTCCGGTAGCGCTGCCGGAACGACAGTAAACTGACGTCCAGGCCGGCTCCGTCGGCGCAAAGCTGATCAGGCGCGCCGCGCAAACTGCTCACAAACGAGGCCAGTGAGTTGTACTCCGCGCTTCCCTCGGTGAGCACCGCGCCGCCCCCATGCTTCTCTTGGCCTAGCGCCTTGAGCAGCAGCATGGGCTGCCCAGATACCTCCACCTTGGCGTAGTCGCGCAAGCGCTGAATGTTGGTGGTGACAAAGTCCGGATAGCTGTCACGTGCTAGCAAGAACTTGGAATTCAGCGCGCTGCTCGCGCCTCCAGGCGTGTGGCAACTTGCACACTTGGGTTGTAAGACGGGGCCATACACGTCATTGAGATAGCGCTCGCGCGTACTGACGCAGCGCGCACCTGTGGCGCCCGATTCGTCTCCCTCCACCTGCCCGGTGCAGCCGCTCCAGACACCCAGCGCCAGTGCAATGGCTGCGAAGGCCAAGCCCCGACGATAGCGGCCGGCGTCTGCCAATCGTAGGGCGAGGTAGAGCCGTTGGGCGATCACGCTCTAAGCCTACGGGCAAGCGCATCGGAGTGCACAACTTGCCAGTTCGATTTGGTGCTCGACTAGGCTAGTTTACTCGGCACCGTGAACATTCCCTTTCAAGATTCCGCCGCTCTCGAAGCTTTTTGCATGCCCTTCCTCAAGGGCGAGAAGAAGCCCACCACCCCCGCCGAGCTGATGGCTTCGCGCTACGTGGCCTATACCAAGTGCAACATCGAATACTTGGTGCAGACGTTGGCGCCCAAGGGCCGTAGTTCCATGGACCGCACAGCGGCCGAGAAGTGGGCGCGCAGCGCCAAGTGGCAGGGGCTAGAGATTTTGAAGACCGAGGCCGGCACCGAAAGCGACAGCAAAGGCATTGTGGAGTTTATGGCGCACTACGCCATCGGCGGCACCGAAGCGCATCATCACGAGCGCGCGGAGTTCGAGCGCATCGACGGAACCTGGTATTTCGTCGACGGCGAGCTCATCGCACCCGAACGACCGGCGCAAGTGCCGTTTCAGCGCGCCGAACCCAAGCTAGGCCGCAACGATGCGTGCCACTGCGGCTCAGGCAAGAAGTACAAGAAGTGCCACGGCCTCACTGAGTCCTGACTTTCGCGCACGATAGCGGTCTACGTGCGCCGCTGATGGCGTTTTTTTGCGAGCAGTGCGCCATCGACCAAAAGCATGCCTAGGCACAGCCACACCAGCGAAAACCCTGCCCATCGTGCGCGCGACATGGGCTCGTGCCGCACGTAAACACCGATCAGAAACTGCATCACCGGCGCCAAGTATTGCATCTGCCCAAGCGTAGACAGCGGCAAGCGGTTAGCAGCTGCACCAAAACAGGCAAGGGGCACGATGGATAGTACGCCCGACACCGCAAAGAGTGCTGTGTGGCTTTTCCCGGCGCCGAAGGTGGACGTGCCTGCATAATACAGATAAATCGCGTACCCGACCGCGGGGACCAGGAGAGCACAGGACTCTACGAAGAGGGCCTCGAGGGCGTGCACACCCAGACGCTTTTTGAAGAGTCCGTAAACTGCAAACGTGCTGGCCAAACCAAAGGACAACCACGGCGGCCGGCCATAATCCCACGTGAGCACACCCACGGCCGCGGCGCCGATACCCATCGCCCACCACTGCGCGCGCCGCAAGGTCTCGCCAAGCACCAACACGCCGACCAGCACGGTGATGAGCGGGTTAATAAAATACCCGAGCGATGTCTCCACCACATGGCCGTTGTTCACGCCCCACACGTACGCAAGCCAGTTGCTCGCCATGACGTAGGAGAGCAAACCGAGCTTGGCCAGACGCACGCGGCCAATGGAAAACACCATGCCAAGTTTGCGCTGCAGCATAAAGAAAAAAGCCAGAAATGCGCACGACCACATCACGCGTTGTCCAAGGATCTCAAGCGCTCCCGCCGGCCGCAGCAACGGCCAAAAGAGCGGAAACACGCCCCAACAAAGGTACGCGCAAAGCCCAAACCACATCCCAGACCGCTGGGTCGCGTCGCTATGCGGCGTTGGGTTCATCAGCCGATTTGTAACCCA
>JAYWGI010000481.1:0-4152 GCA_043779025.1 Myxococcales bacterium | reverse complement strand
GCGGCGCGTGGGGTTTGCTGGTGGCCTATGGCGTGCCGGTGCATGGCCCGCGCGATGTGACATTGGGCCTCGCCATGGCCCGCGACGCGGCCGTGCTTTCGCTTGGCCTTCTGCTCGTGGCTCAGGTGTTTATCGACTTGGACTTTATGATTCTCATGCCTTCGCTCAATGCCATCATTTGCGCCGTTGGGTTTGTCACGGTGCCGCTTCGAAGCTTGAGCTGGATGGATGCTATCCTAGGGAGCCTCGGGTTGCCGCTCGCGCTCTTCGCTTTTTCGTGGAGCTACTCCAAGTTGCGAGGTCTCGGAGGCATGGGCATCGGCGGTGGCGACTTCCATTTGCTGCTCGCCCTAGGACCGTGGACGGGCGTCTATGGCAGTGTGTTTGTTCTCTTTGCAGGCGCCGTGCAAAGCGTGATTGCGGCGCTGGCCATTCGCCTCACGCTCGGCAAAATCCCTTTGCCCGCGGGCGTGCGAGAACAGATCGCGGAGCTCCGCGCGTTGGCCGACGCGGGCGACGAGGAAGCTAAGAAAGAGCTTGCCGAGGACATGGTCGCGAGCGTCGACGAAGGCAGCTTCTTCGGCGCCGCGCTTCCGCTTGGGCCCTTCTTGATCATGGCCGCGATGGAGTGGCTGTGCTTTCGCGCAGACATCCTCGCGTGGGGGCCCATCCTGGACGCCGGCGGGCTCTAGAGCGCTCTAAGCTGCGTGCGTGCGGTTTGGCAGCACGTGGAGCGCACGAGCACGAGGTGCACTTGGCGCTGCATTGACTAACTGCAGCATACACTCAATCATGTCGTGACAGGAGCCACAGTCGCCGCCGGCGCTGCAGGCCTCGGTCACGTCTGTGACGGTTTCCGCGCCCTCCGCGATGACTTCGCGCACGGTGGTTTCGGTAACGGCTTTGCAGACGCAAACGTACATAACCATCTTGTTACTGATAGTCGCTTTCAAAAGCAAGGGGATATCTGATCAGCCCCCAGTACACAAATGCCAGGGGGGGTCAAGACTACGCAATTCCCAGATGCGACCCCGTTCGCTTCCCCCTCACGCGCCCTGGAGCGCCGCGGCGAGCTTGCCCGATGGAGCACGTGTCGCGCGCTGCACAACGATGCCTGCCTTGCGGGTGCGCCTATTCGTGGTGTACGCGCAATCGAGCGCGAGCTTCGCGGCTTCCATCGTTTGGCCCGTCGATAGGACCGTTCCCATCATGAGAAATATCTCCAAGGTTTGCTTGAGCTCCGCACTTGTCATCGGCCTGTCCGTTGGCTGCAGTGCCACATTTCGAGTGCGCGACGCGGCTCTGGGAGGCGATGCCGCACTGCCCGACTCTGCGGCTCCGACGCCTCGCGACTCCGAGGCTATTCTACCCCTTTCGGACGGCAGCGTGCCCGTCGGCGACAGCGGCAGGCCAGTATCGGATGGCAGCGCACCGCCAGCCGATGGCAGTGTGCCAATGGTGGACAGCAGCGCGCCGGTTGTAGACAGCGGGACGCCTGCGCCGGACAGCCGCGCGCCGGTTGTAGACAGCGGGACGCCTGCGCCCGACAGTGGAGGCCCACCACCACCGGCGTGCTACGCCTTCGGAGATGAAGCGCAGTCTATTTTCGACCAGACGCGCGTCGGCGGAATTCTTGGCTACGCGCAGCCCATGGCACGCGCCTCGGGCTGCAGCGCGGCCGAGGCCTCGCGGCTCGCCGCAGCTCTAGACTCGGGAGCGGTGCTCAAGACAGAAGCGTCCGGGCTGGGCTTGAGCGCTGCGTGTTTGAGTTGCGCCACCGCCGAGTACAGCGCCGCGAATCCGCCACCAGTGAAGTGGGGTATCTCCGGCAGTCAGTACACGGCCGGCGCTCCGCCTGGATTCACAGGCGGGAACCCGTACGGAGTTAACTACTTCGGGTGCTTGCAAGCCGCCTCCGAGGTGCCGGCAGCCGACGCTCAAGCGGCGTACGAATTATCTACGTGCTTGTCGATCACTTGCGGCTTCGAAACTCCATGCGCGAGCGAGACCGAGCGTGTTGCCTGCAGCCGATACGCGCTCTCGCGCGCGGGCGCGTGCGGCAGCCGCGCAACCGCTGCAGCGGTAGACGCTTTGGATCGGCTCGGCCGTTCGCCGTCATGCGCAACGACCGAGGGCATCATCCAAACGTTTTGCGGCCCCTAAGCGGGTGCATACACCCGTGAAAACAAAGAAGCGTTGGTCCGCACACGAACCAACGCCACATTGTTTTCACGTCGCATGCGCAGCATAGCGCGCTACGGCCGAATTTGCTGGGCCAAGTAGTTGGCTTCACCGATCTGCTTCACCAGTTCCAACTGGGCTTCGAGCCAGTCGGTATGCGCGTCTTCGGAGACTAAGATCTGCTCAAGGAGCACGCGCGAAGCAAAATCGCTGGCTTCGCTGCAGATGCTGATCGACTTCTTTAGATTCGGTATCGCAATGTGTTCGATGCCGAGATCGTTCTTGAGCATTTCAAGAACGGTCTGCCCCACATTTACTTTTCCGAGGCGCTGCAAGTTGGGCAGCCCTTCCAAGTATAGAATTCGATCGATGAGCATGTCGGCGTGCTTCATCTCATCGATGGACTCGGCCCGCATGGTGGCCGCCAAGCGGTCGTAGCCCCAGTTTTTGCACATCTTCGCGTGCACAAAATACTGGTTGATGGCCGTGAGCTCGCCGGTGAGGATCTCGTTGAGCGCTTCAATGACTTTAGGATCGCCTTGCATGAATGGCATCTTGCCACAATCGCTGCGCAAATGGGGCATGTACTGCCCAAGAACTGCTAAATACGAGTCGCCCCCATGATGTTCAGCTTTTATGTAGTCGGTGCCTTGCTCGCTTTCGTGGCCGGCGGGGCACTGTGGAGCCGCCACCGTCGTGCCTTGCCCGCGGCGCCACCTCCCTCGGACGATGTGCCGGTTACGCTGCCCAGTGGCGCGCCGGCTGCGTTGCCAACGCCAGAGATTACACTCGCGCCCCGCTCGCTCAACGACGGCCCGTGGTCTACTGGCCTGAGCCGCGCGCGAGACGGCTGGCAAGCGCGTTTTGGAGCGATTCTGGGCGCAAAATCACTGGACGTCAGCCTAGAGGCGGAGCTCGAAGAGGCCTTGCTCACGAGCGACGTGGGCGTCGCGACCACCACAGCCTTGATTGAGCGTATCAAGCGCAAGCTGGGCAAAAAAGCGCTCGCGAACGGCGAGGCCGTGCGCGCCGCGCTTCGCGATGAAGCGACCTTGCTACTCGCGCTCCCGGGCGGTGGCCCGCTTCGTGAGGCGAGCTCGGGCCCCACCGTTATTGTTATGGTGGGCGTGAACGGTGTGGGAAAAACCACCACCATCGGCAAACTCACCAAGCACTACACTACCGCCGGCGCGCGCGTTCTCCTCGGTGCTGGCGACACGTTTCGCGCGGCCGCGGCTGACCAGCTGCAAATCTGGGGCGATCGTTTTGAGGCGCCCGTGGTGCGCGGCGCCGAGGGGGCGGACCCAAGCAGCGTGGCCTTTCAGGCCGTGACCCGGGCCGTGGCCGAGAACTTCGACGTGCTTCTTTTGGACACCGCGGGGCGCCTGCACACCAAGGCGCCACTCATGGACGAGATGTCCAAAGTGCACCGCGCGGTGGCCAAAGCATGCCCGGGTGGGCCGCACGAAGTGCTCCTGGTGCTCGACGCCACCACGGGCCAGAATGGGCTGACCCAGGCCAAAGTGTTTAAGGAGGTCGTGCCGCTGAGCGGTATCGTACTGACCAAACTTGACGGAAGCGCCAAGGGGGGCATCGTGCTGGCCATCGCCGAGGAGCTCGGTGTCCCCGTGCGTTATGTGGGGCTGGGGGAGGGCGAGTCTGACCTTGTGCCCTTCGAGGCAGACAAATTCGTCGACGCGCTCTTTGGCGCGTAGGGGACAGGCACCCATCGGAACCGCCGTTCCAAGCGCGCCTCTGTAGCCCCATCGCAGTAGCAAAATAGCAGCTCTGCATGCTTTATGCGTGCAAGCCTAACGGCGACGCCTTTTGCACTCGCTTTGCGAAATGCTTGCGTGATAGCGTCCGCGGCCATTGCGAGGTATTTGATGAAGCAGGCTCGATTGTGGATGTGGGTCGCCGTGGCCATGGGTGTCTCCGGTGAGGCACTGGCCCAGAAAAAAGGCGCAAAAC
>JAYWGI010000480.1:0-4162 GCA_043779025.1 Myxococcales bacterium | reverse complement strand
TGACGGCCACACCAACAACCTTGGCCACTTCACGGCGCGTCAACATCCGGCTCTTCAATTCTTCTGCACTCATGGTCTTCCTCCTTGGGCACGACGTGATTTGCGCGGCCCGTATGGAACTGCGGCGCGATTGAACGGAAACAACTCCACTTGAACTTGCGGGCGCTCGCTGAGGCTGACGCGGCATGTCGCGTCGTGTCGTTTCACTGGTCACCATCAGCATCCGCGCCAATGCGCACGAGCTCGACGTGGAACTCGCTCATTGGCTTGCTCCGATGCAAATGGGGCATGCCTCATCATCCTCGTCTAGATCACAGACAGAGCCCTGTACCTCATGCGCAAATGAGTACCAGCTTGCGTGGCCGTCAACAGGATCAGAGTTGAACGCCGAGCTTCGGCTAAACACTTTCTTGCCGCCAGAGTAGACAACGCGTCCGCAGTTTTGACCTAGGTGTTCATCTGCGTATTGCACGCATATCCGGTCTCTCGGGAACATCTTAGACAGCGCCAAAAAGAAAGCGTCTGGCATACTCCACGCTGTTTTAAACTGAGCTACTCCCAGCGGCACGTCGGCCAAGGACTCGAAGGCATTCCACTTAGTGCCCCACTTGTCGCGCGCAAAGTCCATATCATGCAAATATCCCGTACTTCTTCGGTCTTCTGCCATGCGCTGTACCGACAAAATAAGGTCAACTACGCTCTCTTCATCAAGGTTTTTGACCAAGGGAGACCGGCGCACTTCGTCGGTCAAATTGTTGAATGCAAGGTAACTAGGTAGGTTTTTAGCTATATGTTCTGCGAGGCACGAGAGGCCTTCGCCGGGGCACGGTCGACAACCAGTCCATGGAACAACTGCATCAAAGTCAATCTGACCTTCTGTGTTGAGCATGGAGGCGACTACATGCGACGGGGCGCTAACCTTGTTGGTTACATAATTCGGCATCAGATCACCGCCTTCAGGTGCAATCCGCTCATGTCCAGTGGAAGCAACACGTCGTTGTCGCTAGGCGGTGAATGCGTGAACGCCGGCCCGGTTGCGACCTCGTGTTGCAGTGCCGTCTCCAGCTCGGCCGCCGCAACGAACAGGTCTGGAGTCATGCGCTCCGGGAAGTCCATGCGCCACTTCGCGCACACTGAAAATGCTGCGAGAAACATCATGTCTGCACGTCCAGCCCGGAAAGCCTCAAGCTCTGAGGGGCACCGGCGTAACATCCACTGGCGTGTCGTTTCAGTAACCATGTCGTGTTCCTCCCACCACTCGCAACCCGTTTCGTTCACCCGACTTGTTGACGGTCTTGACCGCCCTGAACTCTTGATTGCCATGCTCCCGGAAAAAGGACGTCGCGCCTGAGAACTCCAGGAACACGCGTGCTGGAGCGCGCCCCTGGCGGTTCTTTGCAATCGTCAACTGCACGGTGGTTGGCTCCTCCTCCGCCGCAGGCTTATGCAGGAACATGACCACGTCAGCGTCTTGCTCGATTCCGCCTGATGCGCGCAGGTCTGACAGCTGCGGGCACTCGCTTGGGCGGGACTCGGAGTTGCGATTGAGCTGTGCAAGTGCGAGCACAGGCAGAGCCAGCTCTTTGGCCAGAGCCTTCATGGCAATGGTCGTGTCATTCAGTTCGCTCACTGGATTGCGCCCCGGCCCGTGCTTCATGATGTGCATGTGGTCAATCACCACCAAGCCAAGCTCAATGTTGCGACTCTGCAGTTCCGACTTGAACTTGAGTGCGGCCGCCCGAACGTCCGCCATCCCGATGCCAGCACGGTCATCGATGCGGATGTCTAGGGTCTGAAGCGCACGAACCTCATGCTCGGGCAGTGCATCGACGATTGCGTTCAGCGGGATGCCCGAAACATGGGCCACCATCCGAAGCACAATCTCTTCGGCTGGCATCTCAAGGGAGCAAAACAGAACACCTTTCCCAGCTTGCGCAGTAGCCACAGCAAGCTGCACAGCGAGCGCGCTCTTGCCGGTACCGGGCCGTGCTGCCAACACCGTAAGACCGCCGCTCCTGAGCCCTGGAAACTCCCGTCGCAAGGCAGGCCACTGCATAGGTACCGCCGCATCCATCGCGCCCGCAGAGGCCCATGTGAGCGCGCCAATTACGGCGTCCCGCATGCTGAGGCTCTTTGAGGTTGAAAGCATTGTCATTGCCCGCTCAACGGCGCTGCCAAGCTCAGTGATGGTGGACGTCAGCGGCTCCGACATTTCGTAGAGCTTCGCCATTGCGACGCGTGCCGCTTCAATGGATTCGCGACGCGCGTGGTGCTCCTCCAGGGCGCGCAAACACTGCTCAACGTGCACCAGTTGGAAGATGGCCTGCCCGTTGATGACCTCGAGCAAGTCGGCCGGATGAAGCAGTTTGCTTTGCGGGTGCCGCTTTATTTGGTCGACCAGGGCGTTCACGTCGAAACGTGGATTTTCAGAGTATGCGGCAAGGCACGCATCCACGAGAACGCCGTGTTTCCCGCTGTAGAAGAGCTTGCGATGCACGCGTCCGGCTAGCGAATCAAGGTGCGCGGGGGCCGCGATGATTGCGCCCAGGAATGCGGCTTCAGACTCAGACGAATTGGGGACGACTTGCATGGCTACACGGCCTCCTGTGGTTGATTTTGAATGGCACCAGAAAACTCAAACGACGACCACGGCTGCTCGTCCGGTTCGGACTGTTCACCGCTTTCTTCCTGCAAAACATCAAGCAGCTTCACCGACTCCTGGGTCGGCCCGTGCTCGTCTCCAGCCAATGCACGCAACGCTCGCTGACGGTCTGCGGTGAACCATCCGTTGAAGAGCTCGGGACCACAGGACTCCCAAGCCGCCATGAACTTGCCAGCGCCGATTTCTAGGCCGCCCGCCTCGGCTTCGGAGCTGTTTCGGGCGAACTTTTCCTCGTTGCCGATGATGCTCTCGAGCTCGGCATAGTTGATATTTGCCGCAATCCAGTCGCGCTCGAAGGCCCCGATGATTGCCATCGCAACGTCGTCGGCAGTGTGGTTTTTCAGCCTGAATGAAATCTTAACCAAGCGTGCTCGCAACGGCTTGACGGCTCGGACACCCTCGAAGCGTTCACCGCGTAGCTTCGCCCAAAGCCAAAATAACGACAGTGTCTCGCGTTGGCGCTGCGTGGCCGCCACGCTTGGGCTCGAGGACTTGTCCGTGGTGGGTATGCACTCGCCGACGTGAGTCGGCAACTTGGTCACAAGCCCAAGGCCCAACTGGTCATGGCCGAACGTGTCGGTCTGAGGGGACGTATATTTACTCTCCTCTAGTCTTATCTTATCTAGTCTTATCTTATTAAGAGCACTGCTTTCGCTAGGTAATTTACTGGGCGCCGTAAAATCGGTTTGTGATCCGTTGTCTAACGGTTGGTCAACCGATGGTGATCGGTTGTCTAACGGTTGGCCAACCGATGGTGATCCGATTGAAGGCACCGGCGCGGAAGCGGCAACTTTTGGGGACCGGTAGACAAGCGAGTGCTTGGTGTTGAGCTCGAGCCCACCCTCGACTTCTCGAATCAGTCCGCTCGCAATCAGCAGCTTCCGGTTGGCAGGCGACAGTGTGCGGTTCGCTGCGACGTCGGACACAAAGCTGCCTGCGTCTACGCGCGACGCCCCCATGCCGAGCTCGTAGAAGGCGCAGCGGGCCGCAGGGTGCAAGCGCTGGAGCTGCATATCGTCCAACCAGGCGCAGCCAATTGGGGCATGACGACGACTCACTTGCGCCCCCCATCCTTGGCCACAAGGTCCACCGCATCGTGCACGGCAGGCCACCCACGCGGCCCCAGGAGCTCGGCAATCGTGTGCTCTGACAGGCCAGCCCGGTACAGCACCACGGCCACGTTGACGCGGGCACGCTTGAACTGCGCCAGGGCAGACGACGACGTGAGCTCCCGCACGCTGCGCCATTCCTTGGCGGCCGCAACCTTGACGGCACGGAACACTTCGCGCGACACGACGCCAAGCTCGCGGGCTTCTTCTAGGTTCATGGCAGCTCCGTCTCGAGGAAGTCGGCGCTGATGTCCGTCCAAAGCTTCCGCGCCTTGGTCATGCGACGTGCGCTGATGGCATGGCCTGCCTTGGAGCTACAGTGGCCTGCCACGTACACGGCAAGCGGGGCCTTGCACTTGGATGCCACGCTCGCTTTCAGCAGCCTGTAGCC
>JAYWGI010000479.1:0-4167 GCA_043779025.1 Myxococcales bacterium | reverse complement strand
GCCTCAAGAGACTGGAAAGTCGCACGCGCTCACTTTACAATCACGTTTGAAGGTCGGTTCCCCGCCTGAGTGACTTACACATAGATTCTGTCAGGCTCGCGCTGAGGAGAGCTGAGCGAGGCAATGCACGCGCATCTCATTGCGTTCTGTACGACAAATAGGAATAGCCCTGCACTTGCGCGCGCCAACCTGGTAGCGCCGTCGCTGCTCTCATGACGACGCCAAATCTCCCATTGTCCCCAGCGGCCCGCGCGGCGCTACAGTCGTTCTTGGACGGCTACGAGCCTGACGCTGCGCAAAAGGGCCGCGCCTACCTGAGCCAAATCACCCGGCTGCGTCAGGCTGGCAATGTGCTGCAAGCCACGGTGTCGGGGACGCACCTGTACGACGTGACCTTGCACCTGCCCGAAGGGGAAACGTCGCACGCACAACCACGTGCATTCTGCACATGCCCCATGTTTGCGCGCAGCCTTGAATGCAAACATGTGGCCGGAGTCTTGTTGCGTCTCTGCACGCAAGATCAGACCTCCGAATCTGAATCCAGCGGCGACACGGGCGCTGGCACCCATGCACATGCCATGGACGCGCTACTGCGTCAGCTGGGCAATGCTTCGGTGGAGTGTTTTGCGGTACGCGTTGCCGACTACGACACGAGCCTGGCCTCGGCAAAGTGGCCTGTTTGGGCGCGACACGACATCGTGAGCGGCTGGTGGACGCGCGTGCGTGCGGTAGGCACATTGGCGAAGACTCCCTTGGTGGAGAGCGTAGAACGCTTTGCCGCGCGCGCGCTTGCGGACCAAGAGAGCATGGCGCAGTGGGCGCCCGAGCGGGAGGGCTATGCGCCCGGGCTATCAGGCCGATGGGCCGAGTTGATGCAGGGCATTTTTGAGCTGGAGCAAAGCCAGAACCCTTATCGCTTCCGCAGCATTTTGCTGGGCCCGCTTGATTTTACCGACAGGCACTGGAACGTGATGTTCGACGAGGGGCGGCAAGCGATTCGCGTGCGTGAGATCCGAGAAGGGGGCGACCGGCACGGAATTGAATTTGCGCTCGCGCTCTCGGGCACCGTGGATGGCGGCTTGGAGGTCGCGATGTCGCCGCCGCAGTCGGATATGTTGGTGAGCGACGCCAAGCGCGTGCTCAACGGCAGGCTCTATGGCTTGCGCGCGCTGGATGTTCAAACGCGAGATCCCAACTCCGCCATCACGCGCGGGCTCGCCGCATTCTTTGCCTCGCCCGGATGGGAGAAGGTGCTTCAGAAGTTGTCGGCCATCGAGCGTGAGCGCGAGCTGCCCGTGCGGCGGGAGCTCTCTGATCCGCTCAAGTGGCGCGTCGAGAAAAGGAACTACGGGCAGATCGAGATCGCACCGCTGCAAAAAAACGGCCCCAAAGCCAAGTCGCCCTACAAGCCCATTTCCTACACGCTGCTGGCCGAACTCGCAGACCAGTTAGACGCGCTCGATCGCGACGTGTTCGAGCGCACCGAGGCTTTGGGAGAGCGCGCCACGACGGCGGCCTTGCCCGAGACTTCAGCCACGACGTTCGCGGTTTTGCGGGTACTTGCGGAGTCAGGTCGCGCCGTTTCGGACACGGCCGGACGTGAACCCATAGACCTTGTGTACGCGCCACTACGTATGCAGTTTGCAACTACCGACGGAACGCACGCGGCCGAGTTTTTTGTGGGCGAACATAGGGCAAACCTTGCGGCTCTGGCGCCGCATCAGTTCGGCCGGCGGACCTTTCCTGACCGCGTAGTGTATCAAGAAGTGAACCGTTTTTTCGCAGTGACGGTCCCTCGGGCCCTGGTGCCTTGGATGAAGATGGAACTCGATCGCGGCGGGTCGTTACAGTTCCCCGCCGAGGCAGCCAGCGAGCTCAAGGCCAAGCTTTTGCCGCTCAAAGCGGCGGGAGTGAGCACAATGCCCGACGCGCTTCGGGGCAAGCCGCGCGCGCCGCGCACAGCTGCGGCGCTGAGCTTGGAATGGCGCGACGGAGGTTACGCCGAGGCGCGTATTTACATCTCGCTTTTGCCCGAGGTGCCTTTGGTGGAGGTCGCGGCCGGCGCGAAGGAGATCAACTTCGAGGCCAGGGGCACCCTGTATGAGGTGACACGCGATTTCGACGCCGAGATCTCGGCGGCCTCTGAGCTTGCGCCCGCGCTCAAGGCGATTCTTCGTTGGGACGATGCCACGCGCGCTGGCGTTACCACCGACTACGCCGGCTATGTTGCGCTGCTTCGCTTTCTGCAAGCGCACCCCGAGGTGCGTGTAGAGAGCAAGAAAGGGCGCACGCCCAAGGTGCTCGACTGGGAGAGCGCCGAGCGCACTCTCAAGGTGAGCCAGAGCAACGGCTGGTTCAGCTTTCGCGGCGACATTACCCAAGGCGGGGTAAGCGTGCCCTTTGCGGCGGTGCTCGAGGCTGTGCGCACGGCGTCGGGCTACATCGCGATGGCCAATGGCGACTTGATGACTTTGCCCAGCGAGGCCGCAGCGCAACTGGCGCCGCTCGCCTTCGCCGCTGAGCTTGGCGGGGTGAGCGAGAGCGCCGAGAACGGCAAAGGGGCGGGCGGGACAACCGTGCATGCTGCATTTTTGCAAGATGCACTTAAGTCCAAAGACGCATTTTCGCTTACCGACGAGAGCGACGCGGTGCTCGAGGCGTCGGCCAAGCTCGCCGCGCGTTCGAGAGTAAAAAAGCGGGCGTCGCTGAAGACCGGCATCGAGCACGGCACGTTGCGCGCCTACCAGGCGGCGGGCATCAAGTGGGCGCTAGATCTTGCAGAGTGGGCGCCGGGCGCGGTGCTCGCCGACGACATGGGCTTGGGGAAAACCGTGCAAGCTGCAGCGGTTTTGCGCGCCCGTGCGAAGGGCGGACCGGCGCTCGTGGTCACGCCTGCCTCGGTGGGCTTCAACTGGAAGTCCGAGCTGGCCCGCTTTGTGCCCAGCCTCAACGTTACGTGGTTTCACGAAGACAAGGCGCTGGACGTTGCCACCATGGGCCCTGGCGACGTGCTCGTGATTTCTTACGGCAAGCTGCAAAGCCAAGCCGCCCGCTTTGCGGAGGTCGCGTTTGAGACGGTGGTTTTGGACGAAGCGCAGTTTGTTAAGAACACCGACAGCTTGCGCGCCGAGGCCGTGCGTGGCCTGAGCAAGCGCTTCACACTCGCGCTCTCCGGCACGCCCATGGAGAACCACTTGGGCGAGCTGTGGAGCATTTTCGACGTGGTGTTCCCGGGCCTCTTGAGCACGCGCGAACGCTTTCATGCGCGCTACCGAAAGCCCATCGAAAGCGGCGGAGACCCTGCGCGCTTGGCGGCGCTCAAGCAATTGGCGGCGCCCTTTGTGATGCGCCGCACGCGCACCGAGGTGCTTAAGGACTTGCCCTCGCAGGAGACGATTGTGGACCACGTGGAGCTCGATGCAAGCCACGCCAAAAAGTACGAGGCGCTCAGAAAAGCCTCGGAGTTGCAGTTTGTCCAAAAAGACGATCGCCTCACGCAAGCGCAGCGCAAGATTCAGATCTTGGCGGCGCTCACCAAGTTGCGCCAGCTGGCCTGCGACGCAAGCTTGGTCGACAAAACCCACAAGGGCACCTCGGCCAAGCTGCTGCGCATCAACGAGATTTGCGAGGCCGCGCGTGAGCAAGGCGACGCTGTGTTGGTGTTCAGTCAGTTCACAACCTTGCTCACCAAAATCGAGGCCGAGCTCCAACGCGCGGGCCTCAAGACCATGTACCTAGACGGCGGAACCGACGCCGCCAAACGCGGTGACTTGGTGGCGCGCTTTCAGGCCGGAGAGGCCGATGTGTTCTGCATCTCTCTGGGCGCAGGAGGCACGGGCCTCAACCTCACGCGCGCCACCTACGTGGTGCACGCCGACCCGTGGTGGAACCCGGCCGTGGAGGACCAAGCCACGGCGCGCGCGCATCGCATGGGCCAAACGCGCCCAGTGACGGCCTACAAGCTCGTGGCTCGCGGCACCATCGAGGAGGCGATTCTCGCGATGCAGGACAAGAAGCGCGCGCTGGTCTCGAGCGTGATGGATGGGACCGCAGCGGGCAAAGCGGGGAGCATCGACGAGCTGTTGGCGCTGCTTCAGAGCGTGGGGTGAGTGGGGGATTCGCTCATGTCTCTGCGGAAAGCCTCAACATGGTGGCAACATACTAATT
>JAYWGI010000478.1:0-4168 GCA_043779025.1 Myxococcales bacterium | reverse complement strand
GTTCGTCGCCTTGCAAGCTCACACTCAATGGCGCGACTTATGAGTTCACGGGCGACGCAAAGACTTTGATCAAGGACGGCAAGATCTCCGGCAAGTAGCGGAACGAATGGGGCGCGCGCGGCCGACCGCCGCTGCCGCCCAACTTGTGTCATAGTCGGGCGATGAGTTTCGGAAAGAACCCCCACGTCGCGAAGGCCGAGGCCGAACAACTCAAAGCCGAAGTCGCGCGCGACGACATCGCACGCGAACGAGCCTGGCGTGAGGCTGCACGACAGTGGGACCGCGCGGCCGACAAAGAAACGGATGCAAAACGCAAGCAGCTCTATGTCGCCAACGCGGAAGCGGCGCGCGCGCAGGCCGATGGGGCCGTTCCCGAGGCTTCCGTACCGGTCGACAATGACGACGCAACGAACAAGGCTGGCTCACTGCTCAACTGAGTTCCTTCGAGGGGCTGTGCGCGTCCTGGTGGATTCGAACCACCGACCTTCGGCTTCGGAAACCGACGCTCTATCCAGCTGAACTAAGGACGCTCGCGCTCGCTTCCGAGCACGGGACTGGAGCTACCTGAAAAGAGCGCGGCATGGCAACACCGCATTTTCGCCAGCGAGGCAAAACACGCTCGGGCGCTTTAAACGTGAGAAGCGTCGGGGCGTTGCAGGAACGGCAATGCGTGGATTCGGGCGCCGGGGTTGCTTGCACCCGCCCCCCATGGTAGCCCCCACTTCGCGCAAGTTTTGCGCGATTGGTTTCTGTGTTTTTCAATGAGGTCATAAATGCGTATTTTCGTAGCGGCTTTAGCCCTTGGTTTGTTGTCAGGCTGCGCGAGCAGCACCAGCGCCACAACCCCCGACAATGCCGCGCGCGCCACCGCAGTGGCCAAGCTCACTGGCGTGGCCGCGAACGGCTCGATTGTTTATTCCCAGACAGGCAAGTGTCTCAGCTGCCATGGCGCCGACGGCAAAGGCCAGAAAGAGGTCGACCTCGCGGAGCCCGCCAAGAACGACGAGGTCAGCGCACTCGCAGCCTACGTGCTCAACGGCATCGCGCCCAAGATGCCAAGCGCTTCCTTCCTCACCGATCAGCAGATTGCCGATGTGGTTGCGTATCTCAAAGCGACCTACGGCAAATAGTACTTACACACACAAAGTGTGGCCACACAAGCTGGCCACACTTCGCAGGCGACGACCCATGTAGATGCTGGGGATCGTTGAAAGCCAGAGTTTTTCCTGGGACAATGTCGGCATGTCCATCACGCTCTTCCATCACCCCTATTCGCGTGCGGCAACCACACTCTGGATGCTCGAAGAGGTGGGCGTTCCCTACGAGCTACGGAACGTTGACATCCTAAAAGGGGCGCAAAAATCCGCGGAGATCTTGGCGCTCAACCCGATGGGGAAATTGCCCACCCTCACGGATGGAGAACTTGTGGTGACCGAGGTAGCGGCCATCGGCTTGTACCTCGCGGATCGATACGCCTACGGCCGCCTCGCGCCCATGGTGGATTCGCCCGAACGTGGCACGTACTTGCGTTGGTCTCTGTTTGCGCCTTCTGTGATCGAGCCCGGAGCCATGGCGAAAATGGCAGGATGGACGTTCAAAGACGGACAGGCCGGGTGGGGAAACTACGAGGCCATGCTGCGGGCGATGCAGAGTGCACTCTCCCAGGGCGACTACCTTCTCGGCGCTGAATTCTCCATGGCTGACGCGGTGTTTGGCGGCACGCTGCGCTACATGCTGCAGTTCAAGATGCTGGAGCCGCTCGAGGAGTTCACTGCCTACGCCGCTCGCCTCGGCGCACGCTCCGCGCTGCAGCGCGCCGACGCCCGACACGCTGCCATTCGCGCAGAGCTTGGTCTGTAAAGACACTCGTCCGCTGCAAGCCACGAGCGCTTACTTTGCGCAACGGCGGAGCAGCACGACAGTATTGAGCGTGCCGTAAGAGGAGATGGGCTCCCATCCAGCCTCAACGACAGCGATATCAAACACAACGTTTTCCACCATATTGGGCGTACCACCTCGGACGCTTTCAAGACGCAGTGGTGATGAGGGCGCTGCGGCCTTCACCTCCCATTGCGTGCACTTTGCAATGGTCTCTTGCGCGTGGGCCGAATCGAGGCCTGGCGTGTTTCCCGTGGTGGCGTCCTTTGTTATCCCCATTACCCCTACGCCTGAAGAGCAGGCGATCAGCACGAGGTGAATGGCGAGCCCGCCGACTACAACCAGCGCGATGTTCTTAAACTTGTTCATGCTTGTGTCTTGTAGGGGGATCGAGGAATCCGTCACGCTCTCGCAAACATTTTTCGCGCACGCTCACACCACCAGCACTTTTACTTACACCACGAGCCTACACAACCCGGCTTCGTCCAACGCCCGGTCACATGAGCTCGTCAAACGCCCCAACCGCCGCCACACTCGGGAGAGCAGGGGGCGCCTAAACGGCGCAACCGACACGTGGCGTGAGCTCGCTCCTCCAGCACGGGACCGGCGCCGGGTGAGGCCGGGGCTTCTCGCCGCTCGCGGTACCCCGCCGCGCGAACACGCGAAAACCGCGGCGCGGCGTGAAGGTGCCCTTCGGGCATCTGCTGGTTTTGCGTGCCGCGCGTTGCGCGGACACGAGCACTCGCGACGCGCACGCTTCTTTCGCTGGGGACCCGTGCGTCGTGACGCTGCGGCGACCCACGAGCGGCGAGAAGCCCCGTCACTCCCCGGACGCCTACAACACCGCGACTGTCATCGCTCGCAAAGTCGGGGAGAAAGAGAACACGGCTCTCGACTCACTCGCGTGTGTCGAGAGCCGCGTTCGTCCGCCAGATGCTCGTGCGTGTTTGCTCGGGACGGAGGTCGTGCAAATGCGTGTGCACTGCACGCTCCCAGAATGCGCGCGCTTCGCTCGCGCATAGCAACGCCCGGCTCCACGCTCGTGTGCTTGCAAATGCCTGCACACTGCACTCTCCCAGAATGCGCGCGCTCCGCTCGCGCATAGCAACGCACGGCTCCACGCTCGTGGGCCAGCGAAGCCGCGAGCAGATCTCGGCTCCCAGAATGCGCTTGCTTCGCTCGCGTATCGCAACGCACGGCTCCAAACTCACATCCCGCAATGCCGCGAGCAACGCACTGATCCGAACAGATCTCTCCATCTCCACACCACCCCCGGCCACACTGACTCCGATCAGGACAGATCAGCGGAGGGCGGACCGTTGTGGGCGTCCGAGCACGGAGCCAGGCCGCGCGGAAAATCCCCAAATCCAAACCTCGCCGCCGCAAGCCAAACTAGCGCCATCCAACGGTGGCCCCGCGCGCAGCGATGCCCGCCGGTCGGTCCCGCAGCGGTCAGGCTCAAGCCCAGCGTCGTGGCCAGCGCGCAAAGCATTTGCAAAAGCCGCGCAGCGCCTAAAAACGCATTTCGATCTGCAAGGTTGTGTAGGCCAGCAACGCCGCGGCGGTGGGAGAAGTGCAAGCCTGCCGTGGTATCGCATCGCGAATCCTAGCCGCGAGCGTGTGGTCCAGGTATCGTATTCTGCATGCAGATCTTGATTGTGGAGGACGATGCCAAAGTAGGGCCCTTCTTGATGCGTGTGCTCGAGGACGAGGGCTACACTGTCGCACTCTGCAAGACCGCGGCGGAGGCCATCGACCGGGCCAAAGAAGCCTCATTGGTGGTGCTCGATCGCATGTTGCCCGACGGAGATGGCCTGACCGTGTGTCGGTCACTTCGCGCGGCCGGCGTGACCGTTCCGGTGTTGGTTCTGACGGCTCGCGGAGAGGTGGGTGATCGCGTGGATGGGCTCGATGCCGGGGCAGACGACTACCTGATCAAACCATTTGAGATCGACGAGTTCAGCGCGCGCGTGAGAGCTCTTTTGCGTCGCGCGCAGCAGGCGCCCACGCTCGCAATGGGGCCGCTATCCCTCGATAGGATGAACCATCGCGCGACGCTGGCTGGAAAGCCCCTCTCGTTGACCATCAAGGAATACGCGCTTTTGGCCTGGCTTATGACGCACGCCGATCGTCCAGTTCCGCGAGCAGAATTGCTGGTTGGCGTTTGGGAGACCGAGAACGACCCCGGGTCGAACTTGGTCGAAGTGCATGTCAGTCGCTTGCGCGAGAAACTCGGCCACCATGCTCATATGGTAGAGACAGTGCGCGGTGCGGGGTACCGCTTCCGTGT
>JAYWGI010000477.1:0-1502 GCA_043779025.1 Myxococcales bacterium | reverse complement strand
CACGCTTCTACGAATACGTGTCGTCGTTCGCGCCGAAGGGCCGTGAGGGCATGTACATGGGCTTGGCCTTGGTACCCGCGGGCTTTGGCGGCCTGGTAGGAGGCGTGCTCAGCGGGCGGTTGATCGAGGCGTACCTGCCCAAGAATGGCCCCACGCAGCCGTTGCATGTGTGGGGCAGCTACGCGTGCATTGGCCTTGTGTGCGCGGCCGCGATGGCCGCGTTTGGCTGGTTTGCACGCGGCGCCAACACCGAGCAAAAAACCTAAGCGATCTCTATCGCTGCGCGCTTCGCAACAAATCGCGCGCATCGGTGGTGGCGCCAAGGATGGCGTCGCTTGCGATGTCGCTGCCCGAGGCGCGGCGCGCCAGCTCGGCCATGTCGCGCAGCGCGGTGCGCATAGCCCCTACGCCCAGGCCCAAGGTGAACGCGGCAGGCGCGGGTGAGACCACAAGTTCGCGCATGGCCAGTGCCGTGGCCCACGCGCGCGCGCCGGGCGCGGCGGTAAGCTTGTCGATGGTGCGCGTCTCGGCGTAGCAGCCTAGCGCCACGGGGCCATAGAGCGTGGCCACCGCCTCGTTGAGTAGGCGGTAGTCGCGGCGCCAATCGCCCGAGAGAAGCCCGGCGCGATGAACCAACGCGCGGGGCCCCGCAACCAGGTCGAAGCCCGCGTTGCTGCGCCGCAAAGCGCATGCAGAATACACGCCGCTGTCGTCGAACAGGGCAAGGGCAAAGCAATGGCCCTCGGGCACCACAAAGCCCACGGTGCGGTCGAACACGCCGGTAGCAGCTGGGGTCGACGTCGTGGGCGCGGGCGCGGGCCACAACCCGACGGCGCCGGCGCGGCTTTGCTCATGCGTCACACGCGCCAAGTTGAGCCAGGTATCGAGCGCGCTGGCGTGGGCTGCAAGCCGCGCGTCTAGCTCGCGCTCTAGCGCCACCAAGCTTGCAGGCGTGACCGAGAGGCCCCAACGCGAACCTGTATGCTGCACCCAGTTCGCCAAGTCGCCCGCCTCGGGGGTGTAGGCGGCCTGCGCCACGGCGCCGTGCAGGGAGTGCGTGACGCTGACAATCTCGTCCCCCTCCGCGACCACCAGAACGCCTCCAGCACCGTCTCGCGATGGAGCACCGTCCTCGCGAAACAACGCAGTCAAACGGCCGTACGCCGACGGGTCCCAACCTTCAAAACGAGCGCCTGGTGCAAACACGCCCCGTATGGTGCCAGCTGTTTGCGGAAGTGGCCCACTACCAGACAGTTTCCATGCAACGAGGAGCGCGTGTATCCTCCCGTGAAATTCTTCGACTGCCCCGAGCGACAAGGATTTCAATGAGCAAATACGCAGCCTCCGCACTCAGCCTTCTCGCGCTTCACGTCTCGTGTGGAGGTGCCTCGCCGCAAGCCGTGTTGTCGTCAGCTCCGCCCGGTGCAGCGGCTGCGCCGCCTTCCACACCCGACGCGGTCGTGCCCGCGGTGCAAAACACCGACGACACCAAAACCACCACG
>JAYWGI010000476.1:0-4174 GCA_043779025.1 Myxococcales bacterium | reverse complement strand
GCAAGTCACAGAGCGGCCCGCCCGAGTTGCCTGGGTTGAGCGCTGCGTCGGTCTGCAAATAGTCCTCGATGGCGTTGGCCCCTATACCACCCCGACCTTTGGCGCTGAGCACGCCGGCCGTCATGCTGTACGAGAGGCCATAGGGGGCTCCAATGGCCACCAGCCAATCGCCTTGCGAAAGGTCGAGAGAGCGGCCCCGCGTAGCCGGACGCAGATTGGTGGCCTCTACATGCATCACTGCCAGGTCCGTGGCCAGGTCGCGGCCTACCAAACGCGCGGGGAACCGCCTACCGTCATAGAGGCGTACGGACACCGCGAGCGCACCATCCAGCACATGAGCGGCCGTCACGATGTCGCCCTCGGCGTTCCACACCACGCCGGTGCCGGTCGAGCGGCTTACAACCACGCTTCCCTCGGCGTTGCTCTCCCGACCCGTGACATCGACAACCACCACCGACGGGTTCACCACCTCTGCGACGTGCACGAACGGGGAGCCAAGCACTGGCGCCTCCACCGCAGGAGCCGCGCGCGCCGCGGGCAAAGTTTGAGGCGCCGCCGCGACAAGCGTGCAGAGCGCAACCAATGAGAAGCGCGAGTATTTTTTCACACCTCGCGCTCCGGCCACCACGGGTCCGAGCCTTCGGGCCACCGCACGTTGGTATGCTCCAAACAAAGGCCGCTTGCTGGAGCGGTAATCCCCGCATCCATACGAACGCCGCTCCGCACAGCGCGCAACACCGTGCCTGGCGCGCGCCGCCTCGCCCCCACCTCCACCAAGGTGCCGACCAAAATGCGTACCATGTTGTGCATGAAACCCGTGCCTGTGACGGAGAGCACAAAGCATCCGTCGCTTTCGGTGACCGAGACGTTGCTCAAGGTGCGAACGCGGTTGGTGCGCTTGTCCTGCGAGCTGCGGAAGGCGGAGAAATCGTATGTCCCTTGCATGCTCTCGGCCTCGGCACGTAGCAGGGCCATGTCCACGTCGTAGGGCACATGCCACGACACATCTCGACGCAGCGGATCGCGAACACGACCCGCGCGCACTGTGTAGCTGTAGGTCTTGTCCACCACATGGAAGCGCGGCACAAAAGCCAGCGGCAACACCCGCGCGCTCACGACGGCAATGTCTTCGGGCAAGTGCGTGTTGGTGCCAAGCACCCAACCACGCGCGGGAATGCGCGCGTCTGTTTGAAACGCCACGACCTGATCGCGTGCGTGTACGCCGGCGTCGGTGCGACTGGTGCCACGCAACCCGCGCACGTCGGGGGCCAGCACGCGCAGCGCCCTCAACAAGCACGAGGCTACCGTCTCCTGCTCCACCTGCACGGCCCAGCCTGCGTAGGCCGTGCCGTCGTAGCTCAGACTCAAGCACACGGTCTGCACCGGAACGTCGCGGGAGACGACGTCCGACGCGTGCGGCAGTACGACGCTCAACGCGGCTTGAACGAGATGGGAACTGTCATGTCCACACAGCCGCCCTTGGGCTTCGGGTAGCCCGCGCCCGAGAGACGTTTGGCGCTGCACGCGAGCACGGCGGCATTGTGGATATCGTCTTTGGCCACGTTGGCGCTGCACACGGTTCCGCTTGGCGAAATACGCACTTTAAACGAGGCTGCGCCTTGTAGTGTGGGGTCGCCCCGCAGCGCCATCTCGTAACAAGAACGGGTCATGCGCGCGCGCCCTGCAAGCGTCTGCGCAAGCTCCTCGGTCTCTTTGCCCGCGCACACTTTAGGCTCACAGCCGGTGGAGGCCGACACTGCCGGACCTCGCCCCGTGGGGGCTTCTACTTTGGGCGCTTCGACCTCGGGTTCGGGCGGCGGCGGGGTATCGTCGTCGCGATGCGAGATCGGAGGCGGAGCCGGCGAAGGCGCGGGCTTGGCTTCTTCCTTTTTGGAACAAGCAACAAGAGCCAAAGACGCCACCAAAAGGCTGGCGCGAGAAACAAGCTGGAGGCGTGACGTGGTGTTCATGCGTTGCGTGAACTCAGTATGACGTGGCCGGGGCCGCATGTGCCACGTAAATGGCGATGGTCGTATCGCCATAGTCGCGAGTGAGCGCCAGAGCGGCGTAAGCGCTCGCAGGGCTAGCGTCGCGCTTGTCGTGCTCCAGCACTGCAGTTCCTCCCGGCTCCAGTGTGTTGAGCAGGGCGTCCCACAGCGCCGCAAAGCCCGGTGAACGCACCAGCGCGTAAGGCGGATCCGCAAGAAGCAGGCTGAACTCAGGTTGCGCACGACGCACGAATGCCTCCACGGCACATGCGTGCACTTTGCACTCACTGACCAAGCCGAGCTCGTCGACGTTGGCGCGCAAGCACACCAGCGCCTTAGCGTCGCGCTCTACAAACGTGACGCGTGTCGCGCCGCGTGACAGGGCCTCCAAGCCCAATGCGCCGGTGCCCGCGAACACATCGAGCACCCGCGCATCCGCAAGCACACTGCGACCACCCAGCACCGAGAACAAGGCCTCACGCACGCGATCGGAGGTAGGCCGCGTGGCATCTCCTGTGGGCGCACGCAGCCGGCGTGACCCCAAACGCCCGCCTGTGATTCTCATCCCGGTACGCCGGCGTTCACGTCGCCCAAAACATCCGCAAGTCCGTAGCGACCGGCGCCGCGACCTGCCGTCCACAGCGCGGCTCTCACCGCGCCGCGCGCAAACAAGTCTCGATCTGTCGCCCGGTGGCTCAGCTCCAAACGCTCTCCAAACCCCATAAAATGCACACTGTGGTCGCCTATCACGTCGCCGCCGCGCAAGGCGTGCAGGGGCACGACGGCCCGGCCGCTGGCCTCTGCCAAACGCTTCGCCGTCCCACTGGGCGCGTCGCGCTTGGCGCCATGGTGGGCCTCAACGACCTCGACGTCGAAGGCCGTGCCGAGCGCAGCGGCCGCGCGCTGCACAAGCTGGGAGAGCACGTAGATGCCGACGCTGAAGTTAGGCTCCCAAACTACGGGCGTCTGCGCCGCGGCGGCATCCAAAACGCGCAACTGTGCGTCGCTGAGTCCGGTGCTACCGCACACCCAAGCTGCGCCGCTTTTCGCGATGTATTCTGCACGCATCTCGAGCCCAACGGCAGGTGCGAAGTCGATCCACACGTCGACGTGCACCCCCCCAGCAGGGGCCGTGAGCACACGCACTTCGCTTGGAGAGAGGCCCGCAAGCACCATCGCATCTTCGCCCAAATGCGAGCTCCCACCGACCGCTGCGACGATGTCGAGCCCCGCGGTACTGGCCGCGCGGGATACGGCCCGCCCCATGCGCCCGGCAGCGCCCCAAACGCCCACCCTCAGTAGACGCACCGTCACAACCAAGAACCCGCACGCAGTGCGCCGAGCACGCGCTCGCGCGTCGCGTCGCTCACAGGCACCATTGGCGCGCGCAAGAACTCGCCAAAATCACCGCGCGCCGCCATCGCTGCCTTTACAGGCCCGGGGTTGGACTCGACGAACATAAGATCGTGCACGGGGACCAGCTTGCGATGCAGTTCCCATGCGCGCCAAAACTCGCCGGCTTGCGATGCGCGCGTCGTCTCCGACACAGCACGCGGCAGCAGGTTCGACGTCACGCTAATCACTCCGCTGGCGCCCACAGCCGCCATGGCCAGCGTGAGCGCATCGTCACCGCAAAGCACGGTGAGCCTGTCGCCCAAGGCGACGCGGATGTCCTGCGCGCGCAGCACGTTGCCCGTCGCCTCCTTGACGGCAGTGACGTTGAGGCACGCATCGGCGATGCGTGCGAGCGTCTCGGTGCCGATGTCGGAGCCCGTGCGTCCGGGCACATTGTAGACAATGACGGGTAGCGCCGTGGCCGCTGCAACTTGCGTGTAATGCACAAGCATGCCGGCCGGCGTCGGCTTGTTGTAGTAAGGCGCAACCACCATCACGCCATCGGCGCCGGCGCGTTCGGCGGCACGTACGAGGGACACTGCAGTTGCGGTTGCATTGGAGCCAGCACCGGCGACCACCTGGATACGGCCCGCCGCAACACGCACGGCGCGCGCAATCAGCTCCTCCTGCTCGGACTCGGTCAGCGCCGGGCTTTCGCCTGTGGTTCCGCAGGGAACCACGCCCTCCACGCCGCCCGCGACCTGCGCCGCTACGAGGCGTTCCCATGCCGCAAAGTCAATGTGGCCGTCGGCCAGGAAGGGAGTCACCAATGCGGTGTAGGTGCCGCGAAA
>JAYWGI010000475.1:0-13518 GCA_043779025.1 Myxococcales bacterium | reverse complement strand
CTCGTGGCTTTCGCCACGTTTCGTAGAACGTTAGATGTCCTTCTTGTCGCGCACACGGGCAGCCTTGCCCGTGAGCTCACGCAGGTAGAACAAGCGAGCGCGGCGAACAATACCGCGCGAAACGATCTCTACCTTGTCAATGCGGGGTGAGTGCGTGAGAAATATACGCTCAACGCCTACGTTGAAGCTGATCTTGCGGACCGTGAACGTGCTGCGTGCGCCCGCGCGATGGCGCTTGAGGACGACGCCCTGAAAGACCTGAATACGGTCTTTGTCACCTTCGGAAATCTTGTAGTGAACTCGAACAGAATCGCCGACACGGAAGTCGGGCATGTCAGTGCGCAGTTGTGAGGATTCCATTTCGGCGATGACGGGGATGGTGTTCATGTTCTTAACGTCCGTGAGTGCTACCCGCATCAAGCAGCGGGAAGGGCGCGCAATCAACCATTCCGCAAGCCTTCTGTCAAGGCCGATGTTTTAGATTGAACTCGCCCCTGTAGGGCACTAACTTCCGGCGCCGTCACCGGGGTGCATTCCCTTCCCGTACTGAGAAAACGCTCACCAAACGTGAGTTTCTCATGTGACTCGAGCCACTCAAATGAAGGACACAGCACCGATGACTTTCGCACTAACGCCCGAACGCGACCGCGAATTTCAAAGCATCCTCTCGCGCTACCCCAACAAGATGGCCGCGTGCATTCCAGTTCTCAACCTTTGCCAGGACCAGAATGGCTGGGTCAGCGACGATGTTGTTTTGTTCGTTTCCGAGCGTCTCGATTTGCCTCCCGCCCACGTGAAAGGTGTGGTCACGTTTTACTCGTTGTATAACCAAGAGCCCGTTGGCAAACACCAGCTGTGGGTTTGCCGTACCCTTCCTTGCGCACTGCGCGGCGCGGGCGACGTATTGAGCCACTGCGAGAAGCGTCTCAAAATTCACGCTGGGCAAACCACGGCGGACGGAAAAGTGACGCTTCGAACAGCAGAGTGCTTGGCCAGCTGCGGGACCGCGCCAATGATACAGGTCGACAAGCGCTATTACGAAAATCTCACGTTGGCGGGTCTCGACAAAATTCTTGACGACCTCCAAGCCTGAACTTCCTACGCAAGCACAAGGACGCCACAATGCTCAAGCACACAAATCTCCTCACAAAAGTGTATTCGGTACCCAACGGTTGGACGCTGCCCGTGTATCAGAGCCACGCTAGTGGCTACCAGGTTGCGCGCAAAGTATTGACCACCATGAAGCCTGAAGAAGTCGTTGCAGAGTGCAAAAAAGCCAATGTGCGCGGCCGTGGCGGCGCGGGCTTCCCGATGGGCATGAAGTGGAGCTTCATGAAGCCGCATGCCACCAAGCCATCGTACTTGGTCATCAACGCGGATGAAGGCGAGCCAGGCACCCACAAAGACCGCACCATCATGGAGCTGAACCCCCACTCGGTGGTCGAAGGCTGCATCATCGGCTGCTACGCAATTGGCGCGAAGGTGGCCTACATTTACGTGCGTGACGAGCTGCACCTCTCCAAAGCGCGACTGTGGGCCGCCATTGAGGAAGCGCGCGCCGCTGGTTTCTTGGGTAAAAGCGTCTTTGGAAGCGACTGGGACGTGGACGTGGTGGTTCACACGGGCGCCGGCGCGTACATCTGCGGAGAAGAGACTTCTTTGCTCAATTCGCTCGAAGGCCGTCGCGGTGAGCCGCGCCTCAAGCCCCCATTCCCGGCTCAGTACGGCGCCTTTGGGTGCCCAACAACCGTGAATAACCTCGAGAGTATTGCGATTGTGCCTAGCGCTTTTGCTATGGGATGCGAGGAATTCTCCAAGCAATCCGCGCTTCATGCCCTTAACGATGGCGGTGTGAGGCTCTTCGCAGTGAACGGCCACGTCAACAAGCCGGGCGTGTTTGAGCTTGCCGTTGGCGTCACGCTACGTGAGCTCATCGAACTGGGCGGCGGTGTTCAGGGCGGCAAGAAGTTGATGGCCGTTATCCCCGGTGGCTCTTCGACACCCGTGCTGCGCGCCGACGAGATGGTCAACGCCCCCGATGCAGCCTCACCGCTGCACCCCTACCATGGCATGAGCGTACTTGATGTACCGATGGGCGTAGAGACCATGCGTGCACTCGGCACAGCGCTGGGCACTTGCTGCGTCACTGTGATGGCCGAAGGCACCTGTCCTGTAGCCGCAATGCACAACCTCATGCAGTTCTACAAGCATGAGTCCTGTGGGCAGTGCACCCCCTGCCGCGAAGGCTCAGGCTGGTTGCTTCGCACGTCAGAGAAGATTCTTAACGGCTCGGGCACAATGGAAGACATCGCGCTTCTCGCCGACATCGCCAACAACGTTACAGGCAACACCATTTGCGCTTTTGGCGACGGCATGGCCATGCCCGCCATGGGATTCCTGAAAAAGTTCCGAGGAGACTTTGAAGCCTATGTCAAAGGCGACCGCACCAAAGCAACGCATGGGCGTCTAAGCTTGCAGGAACTTCAATGAATCTTGAGAATGTAGCGGGCTGGAGCTATTTTGCACTTTTTGCGCTTGTGGCTGTCGCTGGAGCAGCTCTGACTATTTTTAACAAAAGCGCGATCCGGTGTGCGATGGGCCTGCTCGTTACCATCATCGCCATTGCGGCGCTGTATTTGCCGTTGCACGCACAGTTTCTCGCGGCCATTCAGCTCATCGTTTACGCAGGCGCGGTCGTGGTCTTGTTCTTGTTCGTGATCATGCTGCTGGGCCCCGAAGCCGAGACCCATGCTCCTGCTCGTCTGGGCGGACCACGTGCTGTTGCTGCCGGCGCGACCTTGCTAACGGGCGGCCTCTTTGCGTACGCAGCGCTGCGCAACACGGCCGACTCACTTCGCGCGATGCCGCTTGAGCTAAAGGACAAAACCTTCGGCAGCATCGAGGGCATTGGCCGGGAGCTGTTCGAAAAATCCCTTGTCCCTTTCGAGCTTTCAGGAGCACTTTTGCTGGTCGCCGTGCTCGGCGCCATGGCTGTTGCCAAGACCCATGACGGAGCCCAATCATGATCCCGGTACTTGCTTATGTGGGCCTGGCCACTGTCTTGTTCTTTATGGGCGCTGCTGGTTTTTTAGTGCGCCGCAATGTGCTGGTGCAGCTTATGTGCATCGAGGTCATGCTCAACGCGACAAACCTCGCGCTCGTCGCTTTCAATCGCGCGAGCCCCAGCAATCATAGTGGTCAGCAGTTCGCCTTCTTCATCACGGCGGTGGCCGCCGCCGAGGCCGCCGTCGGTCTTGCCATCGTGCTGTCCTACTACCGCCTCAAAAAGACCGTCCAGAGCGACGAAGCTGACCTCCTTCGCTACTGATCTGAAAGCGGAACGCCACTACTATGCAAAGCCTTTTCGCACTCTTTCCTGCTGAGGAATTCTCCCTCCTGGGCGTCATCATCGGACTTCCGCTACTTGGCGCGTTTGTCAACGGAGTCTGGGGCAACCGCCTCGGCAAAGAAGCCGTTCGCCTGATGACCTTGTCGGTCATGGTGCTCTCCTTCCTCGCAGCCTGCGTCACGTTTGCGGCCCTGCATCACGCAGTGGACCTCAGCGCGTCGATTGGTCACGCTGGCAGCGCGGCCCATGAGGTCACCAAGCACGAGCACGAGCACGAGCGTCTATCATGGCTCGCGTGGAACTGGATGTACGTCAACGGCAAGGCGGGCACTGCGACTATACCTATTGATGTAAAGTTCAGTGTTGATGCGCTGAGCGGCATCATGATGCTGGTCATCACGGGCGTTGGCACGCTCATCCACCTGTACGCCTCCAAGTACATGGCGGCTGACAAGGCCTACTGGCGCTTCTTCGCCTACCTCAACCTGTTTATCTTCTCGATGTTGGTGTTGGTTCTCGCGGACAACCTCCCCTTGTTGTTTGTGGGCTGGGAGGGCGTAGGCCTTTGCTCCTACCTGCTGATCGGGTTTTGGTACGACAAGGACGCCAATGCGGCGGCCGGTAAAAAGGCCTTTATCGCCAACCGCATCGGCGACTTTGGGCTGCTCTGCGCCATGTTCTTGCTTGCACACTATGTAGGTGCATTGGATTTCGCAGGCATCGAAGCGGGAGCAAAAAACCTACTTTCGTCTGATTACGTGCACGTGTGGCCACTGGGCGGCGAACAGCTGCGCCCCTTCTTGCACATCTTGCAGCCCGGCAACCCGAACCCCTACATGATGACCGGTGCCACGGCCGTGGCCTTGTGCTTGTTCATCGGCGCCACGGGCAAGAGCGCGCAGATGCCGCTCTACGTCTGGCTGCCCGACGCGATGGCTGGGCCAACGCCCGTTTCGGCCCTCATCCACGCCGCGACCATGGTCACAGCTGGCGTCTACTTGCTCTGCCGTACCAGCTCGGTGTTCGTGCTTTCGCCCGTGATCATGGCCATTGTGGCTGGCATCGGTGTGTTCACGGCCGTGCTTGCAGCTACCATTGCGCTCGTTCAGAACGACCTCAAAAAGGTGCTCGCCTACTCCACCGTGAGCCAGCTGGGCTTCATGTTTTTGGCCGTCGGCACGGGCTCCTTCGTGGCAGGCTTCTTCCACGTTCTGACCCACGCATTCTTTAAGGCCTGCTTGTTTTTGGCGGCCGGCAGCGTGATTCACGCGATGCATGCGCGCGTTCACGATGACGAAAAGTCGCAAGACATGCGTATGATGGGCGGTCTCAAAAAGCACATGCCTGTGACCTACCTCACCTTCGCGGTAGCCACAGCCGCCATCATTGGTTTTCCGTTCACCAGTGGATTCTTCTCCAAGGACGAGATTCTGCTTAGCGCGCTGTCCAACTCCTACCAGTTCGTAGACGCCAAGTTGGCGGCCCAACTGCACATGGTGATGCCTCCAGCATGGCTTGGGAAGGTGTACTTTGCACTCGGCGTCGTCACCGCCGCACTCACTGCATTCTACATGTGCCGCGCCTTGTTCCTCACTTTCTTCGGCGAGTTCAAGGGATGGGCTGTAGACACCAACGCCAAGCCTGCAGCGCATGAGGCACATCACGACGATGCACATGATGCGCACGACGACCATCATCACGATGACCTCAGCACGCCTGGCGTCGCGCCCCAGGAGTCGCCACTGGCGATGACCTTCCCGCTCATGGTGCTTGCGTTCTTGGCGGCCGTGGGTGGTTTCATGAACCCAGGGTTCCTCAAGCTGTTCTGGCACGACGCCCCGATGGCGCTCGAGCATTGGTTAGAGCCCGTTGTGGGTGCGGCCACGGCTGCAGGCATAAAGGCCCCCGAGCACATGACGGGGCTCGAATGGACGGCCACGATCTGCGCGTTTTCGGCCTTCGCCTCAGGCTCTGCACTTGCCTATTGGACATACGTGCAGAATGCAGGCAAGCCTGCTGCGGCATGGGCCGCAGCATCCCCAAGGCTCCACAGTTTGCTCATGAACAAGTGGAAGGTGGACGAAGCCTACGACGCCACGGTCATCGCGACCGCGGAAGGCTTCGCAGACACCTCCATCACGCTCGATGGCTACATCGACTTCGTGGTCGCCAAACTCACGGCCTTTTTGGCCGGCGCGTTCGGGACATTGCTCCGCGCCATGCAAACAGGCGTGGTGCATGTGTACGGCGCCTTTATGGCCGTAGGCATGTTGTGCGTGTGTGGCTTCCTCGCGCTGCCACATGCGAGTGCCACGGTGCTCGAGAAGCCAAGCGGCGAGTTTGTTATCAACGCAACCCCCGGCCCTGGCTACACCTACTCTTGGGAAGAGGCTGGCGACACCTTCGGCAATGTGGCGACACACGCTGAGACTCTCAAAGCGGGCGAAAGCAAAACCGTCACGTTGCGCGTAAAGAACGCGCTCAAGCTTGGCACCTCCAGCCAGACGTTTGAGCTCGCCCGCCCGCCCGCCGAGGTGCTGCCCTCCACCAACGCCGCGTCGGCCAAACACTCAGACTGATCGGGCCTATGATGCTTCAGACATTTAACGATTATCTCGCCGCGCACCCAACAGCCGATCGCATCGTGACGCTGTTCGGAACGCTGTTCTCAGGCCTTGCGTCGCTCATGCCACTGGTGCTCGTCGCAGGCGTTTGCGCCGCCATCCCACGACGCGCTAGCAACAGCCTGCGCGGCTTGTTCGCCATTGGCGGATCGCTGCTGCTCATCTTTGTAACCAGCATGTGGCCTGCCGCCGAGGCCGTTCAAGAGGCCGTTGCTCCTAGCGCATCGTCGCTGCTTAGCTGGCTCATTTGGCTGCCCTTTGTGGGTGCTGCCATTGTGGCTTTGTTGCCGCGTCAAAGCACCTTACTTGCCCGCGGTGTGACCATGGGCGTCATGCTCGTGACCTTTACACTGAGTTTGCGTTTGCTCTCCACGAGTATGGGACGCGGCTTCCACTTTGAGGAGAACATAGACTGGTTCCCAAGCTTGGGGATTCACTATCACTTGGTGGTCGACGGGCTGAGCCTATGGTTGGTGCTTCTCACCACCTTCATCGTACCGCTTGCAACCTACGCGTCGTTTGGGTCCATCCACACGCGCATCAAGGATTGGTGCTTTGCGCTCTTGCTTTTGCAGGGCGCGCTCATCGGCACCTTTGTTGCGGTAGACTTGGTACTTTTCTATGTGTTCTTCGAGCTCGGCCTCGTCCCCATGTACATCATGGTCGGCGTGTGGGGCGGCACCAACCGCATCAAAAGTGCGCTCAAGCTGTTCATCTATACCATGACCGGCAGCGTCATGATGCTTGCCGCCATTCTGTACTTGGGCCACGCCTACGAGCAGCTCGCCGGCAAGCCGTCGTTCGACTTCTTTGAGCTGCAGCGCTTACACCTGCCCATGCACACGCAAGTCGTGCTCTGGGCCGCGTTCTCGCTCGCGTTCTTTATCAAAGTCCCGATGCTGCCGGTGCACACCTGGTTGCCAGACGCGCATACAGAGGCCCCTACCGCAGGCTCGGTCATTTTGGCCGCTGTCATGCTCAAGATGGGCACCTATGGCTACCTGCGCTTTTGCATGGGCTTGTTCCCCGAGGCTTCGCTGGATTGGGCGCCTACCTTGGGTGGCTTGGCGGTGCTCGGCATCATTTATGGCGCCTTCTGTGCTTGGCGCCAGACCGACATCAAGAAGCTCATTGCATACTCTTCTATCGCGCACTTGGGGTTTGTCATGTTCGGCTTGTTCGCCGCGACGCCCGCCTCCATTGACGGCGCAGTGCTTCAGATGGTCAGCCACGGCATCTCTACGGGCGCCCTCTTTTTGCTGGTCGGCGTGGTCTATGACCGCCGTCACACCCGCGAAATGAGCGAGTATGGGGGCATTGCCAAATCAATGCCCCTGTATACCGCGCTCTTTGTCGTCGCCACGATGTCGAGCGTGGGCGTGCCTGGGCTTAACGGCTTCGTCGGTGAGTTCATGATTATCAACGGCTCCGCCGTGAGCGCCAAGCTAGGCCGCGCAGGCGCGCTTCAGGCCATGTTCGCTGCCACAGGCGTCATCTTGGCTGCGCTCTACATGCTCACCTTGGTTCAGCGCGTCTTCTTCGGCCCATTGAAGAGCAAGGCCAACGCGGCCTTGCGCGATATCAACTCGCGTGAGCTTATCGCGATCGCGCCACTCGTAGCGCTGATGTTCATCGTAGGCTTGTTCCCCAAACTCATGCTGGACTCCATGCATGATGCAAGCTTGCGCGTGGTCGATCAGCTCGAGGCGGCCGCCACCGGACCGCGCGGGAAAGCCTACGAGGGCCCCGCGGAGCTCCGTGCACGCGCGACCGATTCGCCTCCTCTTGAAGCCGTGGTTGCCGCGGCCCTCGAACCCGTAGAAGGCAGCGCTGCCGCTGCTGCTCCTAAAGACACTATCCACGCGGCTGTGGGTCACTGAGGCCAACGATGGAACTTCTGCTTTCTCTCTCTCCCATCCTCGTGCTCGCCATTGGCGCGCTTATGCTCATGCTCGCCGAGGCACTTGCGGGCGCCAAGCGCGGGCTATCGGTAGGCGCCGCCGTGGTGTCCTTCGCCGGCATGTTTGCGGCCATCGGTTTGTGGCTTGCAGGCCCCGAGAAGCTGGACACGTCGGCGCTTGCTCCCTGGCTTGTTGTGGACGCCACCTCACTACTCGTGAGCGCGGTCCTCTGCTTCGCCACGGGCGTGTCAGCCATGTTTGCGGGCGGCTACTTGGTGGAACACAAGATGGAGCGCGGTGAGTTTTACCCGCTGATGTTGTTCGCAACGGTGGGCGGCCTCGTTTTGGTTTCTGCCACGGACATGCTTACGCTGTTCTTGGGGCTAGAGACGTTGTCGCTGGGCGTTTACGCTATGGTGGCCTTTCGCCGCACCTCGCCTCGCGCCACCGAGGCTGCGCTCAAGTACTTCTTGTTGGGCTCCTTTGCAGCAGCCGTGATGATCTTTGGCATCGCCATGCTCTACGGCGCAACGGGCCACACGGACTTTGCGGGCATCGCCGAGTCTATTCAATCGGCCAAGAATGCCAACCTCGCATTGGTCGTGTTTTCGATGGCCTTGGTGTTGGTGGGCATGGCCTTTAAAGTAAGCGCTGTCCCTTTTCACATGTGGACCCCCGACGCTTACGAGGGCGCTCCTACACCGGTCACGGCCTACATGGCCGTTGTGGTGAAGGTGGCCGCATTTGCAGCTCTTTTGCGCGTATTCGTCGGTCCCTTTGGCAGTGCTGCACTCACCAGTTGGGGCGCCGGTTGGCCGGCCGTCTTTGCGCTTTTGGCGCTGCTTACCATGACGGTTTCGAACCTCATCGCGGGCCAGCAAGAGTCAGTCAAGCGCATGCTCGCGTACTCCAGCATTGCACACGCGGGGTATTTGCTCGTGGGCGTGGTAGCAACCTCGCGCGCGACGGACGCTGCCACCAACGGCATTTTATTTTACCTTGCTGGGTACACCGTCGCGACCTTGGGTGCGCTAGGTGTGCTGATGTTGGCGGGGAGTCGCGGGCTCGAAGCGACCAGCTACGAAGACCTCGCGGGCCTGGGCAAGCGCCACCCGGTGTTGGGCATCGCGATGAGCTTCTTCCTGCTCTCCCTCGCGGGCGTCCCGCCACTGGCTGGTTTTTTTGGCAAGTGGCTCATCTTCAAGTCCGCCATCGACGGCGGCTTCGTATGGCTCACCGTGTTCGGCCTGCTCAACAGCGTACTAGGTGCCTACTACTACCTACGCGTTATGGTCTTTATGTACATGCGTGAACCGGCTCTGGGCGCCCCCTTTGCCAAACCCATGCGCTCGCCGATGATCGGCTTTGCGGTGGCCGCCTCAGCGGTGCTCGTTTTGGCCATCGGCTTGTGCCCAGCGACCGTGTTCTCGGTGGCGTCGCATGCCATACCAGCGACGACAACGGCCGCCATCGCCGCAGCACACTGAGCCCCTACATGCATCCCGCACGCATTGTGTTCGCGCTGGCCGCTGCTTTGGCCATGTGCGGCTGCAAACGCAATGTGGCCCCCGCGCGAGACGAGCGCGCCGTGCCCGACGCCGGCTTTGCGCAGGAACTCTCTGTCCCGGCAGCGGATGTCGCCCGCGTGCTCAACCCCGGCCAAATTCCGGCCTATACCGGCCCAGTGGGCTCAGTCGAGGGCGACGTGCTTGTGGAGGGCGACCCGCCAGAACAGGCTGTCATCGCAGCTCCCTGCCCCGAAGCGCAAGCCATGTACGGCGAGCATTATCGCCAGCAAACACAGAGCGGCAAACGCTTCTTGGCCGACGCAATTGTGGGCATCACGGGCTACAAGGCCTTTGTGCCTCAGCGCGCGCAGGCGGTCACTGTGCACATCGACGGCTGCATTATGGATCAACGCACGCTCGTGCTGACCTACGGCCAGCGACTCGACATTGTGAACCGCAACCCGCCTTCGCCCAATAGCTTTTATGCCCTCTCCTTGGAGCGCTCGACGCAAAACATGGTGCTGATGGCCACCCCAGGCGGTGAGCCTGCACATGCTTACCCAGGTCAGCCTGGTCGCGACCGTTTGCTCGACAAGTTGGCACACCGCTACATGGCGGCGGATGTGTTCGTCTTCCGCTCGCCGCTCTATACGGCCACCACGCGCGCCGGTCACTTCCGCATCGACTACGTGCCGGTGGGCCCCGTGAGCGTATCGACCATGCACCCTGCCTTTGATGACGGTGTGACCGACAGCAAGGACGTCACCGTGGTCGAGGGTAAGACAACCCGCGTAGACTTGCGGCTCGTCTACAAGAGCAACGTCGCCACCAAGTAAGCCTTCGTCACACGGCTGCGAGCGCGGCTGAGTCAGGCTGCGGTCCGAACGCACGCTTGAGCGCACGCGCGTGGCGCTCCCAGCCTGTCTCCTGTGTCATGACCCGTCGAAGCAAGGGCTCCCACGAAGGCGATGCTACCAGCGCAAGTGCACGCGTAAGGGCATTGCCCAAGGTGTCGCCATCGGCGCCCGTGCAAAGTACAGCGTTGCCGCTCGTTGCTGCAGGGTCGATGCTCACCGACCAAGAACCTGCACACACCTGCGGCAACACAGGCACAACAGCGTAGCGCAAGGCGCGCAGAGCAAAAGGCACTGGCATGGCGGTGCCGCGCGCCCAAACGACCAAGTCCGCACTGCTCATCGCGCGACGCACAAGGTCGTCCGCACGCTCGGACAATACCCGCGCGGCATCACCCAATTCGTTGTACCAAGCTGCAACGGTCGCAACGTCGGACTCAGGTGCGAACACCAGAAATTGACAAGGGGACTTGAGTGCAGCTTGCACCAATTCGCGTGCAGCGCTCTCGCTTGCGGCGTCGGAACAGACCATGACCATCGTATGCGCCGCATCGGGCGACATGCCGAGCTCCTCCGCAAGCACGCCCTGATTCTGCTTCTTCGCCCAGAGTCGGTAGGGGTTGTAACGGTGCGTCAGTTTGGTGTCGGTGGCTGTGTTCCAGGCTGCCGCATCTACCGCGCCCTCGCCGGTCTCCGAGCCGCCCAAAAAGTGCACTGCAGACACGCCGCGCACCACCGCGTAAGCGCTAACCGCGGAGGCGAAGCTGTCAGCTGGGGCGCCGTCTGGCAGCTCGAGCACCGCCAAGTCCGCCTGATTCGAGAGGCGCCCCTCGTGAAGCACTACCTTGGCGCCGGAGGGCGTCTCGATTTTGGTGAGCCGCCGCGCCAGCATGAGCCCCGAGGCAAGCACATCGTCGTTCATAGGCACGACCACAGTGGCTTTTACGCCCACTGCACGAAGCGCCTTCGACAAGCCTTCGAGTGCGTCCGACGCAAAAGCCGAAGCTTGGGTGGAACGCAGCGAGGGAGACACGAGAAGGACATCCATGGGATTTGCACCTACCATGGACGCGAGAGGTGTAGAAGGCCCGTCTCACCTGCCATGGCACGCATCAAGGAGACTCCTGTACTACGCCCCGAAGGCGTTGCCGACGGCGCGGTCGTGAGCGTGTTCCGGGTGCAGCAGGAGATGGCGGGCATGCGCCTGGACATGTTTCTCACAGCGGAGTTCAGGCGCACAAGCCGCGCGAAGGCCCAGGCCATCGTGCGCACGAGCGCGTACGATGCCGCAGGCTCGCGCATGAAGCCCGGCCGGCGCGTGCAGGCCGAAGAGCGCATCTACTTGTGGCGTCCGCCATGGGACGAAACCCCGGTGCCGACCGACATCCCGGTGGTCTACGAAGACGACCACTTACTTGTTGTCTCCAAGCCTGCGGGCCTGCCGGTGCACCCTACGGCGCGCTACCACAAGAACACCCTCATCGTGATGCTAAAGGCCCAGCGCGTGGGCTTTCTCTCGCTGGCACACCGGCTTGATCGCGAAACCAGTGGGTTGCTGATTTTATGCAAAACGCCGGAAGCCGACCGCGGAATCAAGCACCAGTTCGAAGACCGAGACGGTGTCACCAAAGTCTACCGCGCCATAACCTGGGGCTTGCCAGAGGGGTACGCGCTTGGGGAGCCCAAACGCTTCAGCTGCAATATACACCTACCGGAGAAAGCACACTACGGCGTGAAGATGGAGGTCACGACCTCGGCCGAGGCGATGCACTCAAGCACAGTGTTTACACTACTTGAAACGCGTACCGGTTCAGATGGCCGCGCCTACGGCCTGGTGCGCTGCGGGCTCGAGACGGGCCGCCAACATCAGATCCGGTTGCACTTGCAAACGCTGGGCAGTTCCATTGTCGGTGACAAGCTCTACGGCCCCGACGAGACGCTGTTTGAACGTGGCGCCGACGGGTTGCTCACGGCTGACGACCTCGATGTACTCGAGCTCCCTAGGCACGCGCTGCACGCAGCCGAGTTGGAGTTGCGACACCCAATCACAGGCGAGGAGCTCAAGCTAAAAGCGCCGCTCCCGGAGGAGCTAAGCGCTTTTTGGCGGGGCCTGAAGCCCTCTGTCGCGTGATGGCTACTTGAACGAAGAGGCAGGGAAATTCACAACCGGGATCTCGGTCCCGTAGCCGCGGTCAACACCGAAGTCGGGCAGCGGTGCTGAGGTGGTGCGGGCCGCGCCATTGGCGTCTAGCAGCGTCGCGAAGCCGGTATACCTGTCGGGCGCCAGAGTGAAGCTCGTCGTGAATACATCGCAAGGTGCCGTCATGCGCGAAAGAGAGCGGCCAGCGCCATCAACCAAGTCCAGTGAGAACGTGGCGGCTCCGTATTGTGCGCACACGCCGGGGCCATAGCTGCCGTTGATGTTCCAATCTACGTTCAGCGTGCCGTCGCTCAGGTAGGTATCCCGTGTAGACACCACACACCCCGACACCAGCCCGGCCACACCCATCGCCACGACCTTGGCAGCGAGCTCAAACGACAGGAGGGATCTCGAAGCAAACATGATGACTGCATCCTTTCGCCACACGCACGATTGAAAGACGATGTGCGCGGGCTGGGAGCAGCGAGCGCACATTGAGTCTAACGACAGTGTGCGGCGTACATTCAGTTTTGCGCGCCCGGCGAATCGAGAATCGAGTAGCGGAGGCATCGGGCGCACGCATATACGCTTACATAGGCGTACACGTTTGCCCGGTGTCGGAGACGCTTGGTGTCACTACCTATGCCTGTCGTGCAGCGTTCTGGTAGCGTTTGCGGTCCGTAAATGTCTGCGCCTAAAATGTGCCCCAAGTGCTCGATGCGTTACCCCGCAACGGCAAGCGTTTGTTTTTTTGATGCGAGTGCACTGCTTGAAACCACCGACGAGCGTATCGGTACGACCATCGCAGGTCGCTACGTCATCGAAGGGACGCTGGGACAGGGCGGCATGGCCACCGTGTATGAGGCGCGCAACAAGGTGTCCGGCGAGCCTGTTGCGATCAAGATTTTGTCTCGTGAGCACCTAAGCGATGCCGTGGTGATTGAGCGATTTCGTCGCGAATCCCAACACGCGCAGATGCTTTCGCACCCCAACATCGTCGAAATCTACGACTCAGGCCAGACCGACGATGGCAGCGTGTTTTTGGCCATGGAGCGCCTCTGCGGCAAGACCGTTGCGGAGGAGCTAAGCATGGGGGCGCTGCCTACGGCGCTTGCGATGCGCATCATGACCCAGACCGCGCG
>JAYWGI010000474.1:0-1513 GCA_043779025.1 Myxococcales bacterium | reverse complement strand
ATTTTAAGTTGCAGCGCCGCCTCCACGCGCACACCGGAGTCGGTGTCATTGATTGGCGCGTCCAGCGCGGCCTTGCGCTGCGTCAGCACGAACGCCGTGGCACCCGCCGCCAGCAAGGCCAAAGCGCCCGCCGCGCGGATGGCGGGCCGCACCTCGGGTGGTGCCGAGAAGTCCTCGTCGTTCATCGAAATTGAATCGCGTGGATGGTTGTCCGCGACACCAGCCGCGCGGATGTCAGTGGTCGGTCGCCGAGCAGTTGCATGCACGTAGTTTAGCCGGCCACTGAGAGAATGGGGGCAAAGCTGACACGCTACAACGCTTCGACACGGGTGTGGCGTTACGGCAGCAGCCGACCCGGTGGGACCGGTCCAGGATCTGGCGCGTGCAGGGGTCTAAACTAAAGCAAAACGCGCAAGGTGATGTTGTTCTCGAGAGCGCGACTGCGACGCGCGACTTCTCGCACGCGATCGCGCGCGCCTCACCACCTGGGCGCCCCCCAAGCGCCGCGGCGATAGCTTGCCATCCGGTGCGCTACTCGTTTGCGTTGATTGTTTCGACCGGCGCCGGTGGCTCATAGCCCGGAGGTGGATCGGAAAAGCGCGGTACCGTGGGCTCTAGAATCTCGGCGCCTTGCACGCGTAGTGGGCAATTGACCATAAGAGCCCCTCCGCTCTCCGACGGCGGAAGCACAATGGCATGCGCCGCCGCGATCATGCATTCTACAACCTTCCGGTCGGGGTAGGTGGACTGCGCATTGAAGACAGCAAGCACTTTCCCTGTAGGCAACGCGGCAATGCTGAGCGAAACCGTTCCGATCAACGCCGGCACGCGTTCCTTCGGCACGGGAATGCAAGCACGGAGCGCCGGAAACTGAGCGCGAATTGCCCGAGACACGAGCAGGGGTGCCACATGGCCGGTCACGTGAAGGTGCAGGTCCGACGCCACCCGCACGCCTGAGTTCGTGTCGTTCGCGGGCGCATCAAGCGCCGCCTTGCGTCGTGTCGACACGATGGCCGCGGCGCCTGCAAGGAGCAAGGCCGCAGCCGCCATCATCACGATGGCGGGCCGCACCGGGGGTTGGGTGCTTTCGTCGTCGTCGGTCATGGGTGCGGTTCGGCGCGCGTGGCGCTCAAAGGGCCAAGCCGCAAGCGTACGCGCGCCTGTGGTGAACAGTGAACAAAAGCGGCAACGGTGACGGCAGAGGCGGCGTACTCGGATGTCGCGAGCCTTGACGTCCGCGGGTGGGGGGGGCTAACCACAACCCATGATCGCGAAAGCTGCCGTCTTGTTGGCATTGTCGGCCGGAACCTGTGTGCCCTACGGTCATGTGAAGCAAGCGCGTCGCCTCGGCGCCACCGACCTTGCCTGTCCCGAGTCTCAGGTGGAGGTGAAAGCCGAACAGCTCGTGTCCGGCATGCGCCCTCAGGGCGGCTCTGATGTTAGCCAGTTGCGTGCGACCGGATGCGGCAAGACCACGGTGTACCTGTGCGACAACGACCGCTGCTTCTCCAAA
>JAYWGI010000473.1:0-1514 GCA_043779025.1 Myxococcales bacterium | reverse complement strand
CGCGGCGCGTGCGGCCTTGGGCCCGATGAACATGGGCTGCACGAGCCAGCGCGTGTCCTCGTTGTTGTAGGAGAAACACATCAGCTCCTCCTTGTTTCGGTTCAGCACAAGGCGCAGGTCTGTCGCGTCGCGCAGAAACATGATGTCGGTGTTGGAATCGCCAGCCGCAAAAACCTGACGAACACCGCTGCGCCGCTGCCATGCACTGGCCGTGGTGTCACCGTAGACCACTTGGTTGATCCAGCAGCGCTTGCCGTCGATGTACGTGATGGCCGTATCGGCCGCCCCTCCGCCGCAGCCTTGCACGTGCGCGCTCCAAAGGCCGGCGTTATCGAGGGCCGCGCGCACACCGATCACGTGGCCGGCGTCGATGCCGGCACGCTTGGCGTAACTGCGTACCACCGGCTCCGCCGACGCGCTCACCACCCAGACATCGAAACCTGCAGTCCGCAATCGATTCACGAGCTCCTTCATCTCGGGGTACAAGCGCGTGTATCCTGCAACATCCACGCCCGCCAAGGTCTGCTTCGCATCGACTGGGGCCAACTCATTCTCGGCAATGGCCTCGTCCGCAAAGCCCGACAGCTGGGACTCCGTGTATCCCGCGAGCAACGCCGATGCCCACGCATACGCGGGCTCCATGCGCCGCGCATCATGACCAGCAAACGCGGCGACGCCTGTCGTGGTTTTGGCGTTCCCGTAGACGCTCAAGATCTCTTTGGTGCAGTCTGCATTGGTTGGCGTCCGAAGCAGGCCCGCCGTGGACGCCGATGCGCCGCACACCGCATTCAGTCTGGCCTTAGCCACCGCTGTGAGGAACGGGCTGGTAGCAGCCCAGTCATTGCCCGCCGGCGCGCGAAGCTTCCCATTTTTGAGCATCCAATACGTCATGGCGTCGCCCACATCGTTCTTGATCATGGTGTTGTCCCAGTCGAAGAGCGCCACGCGTTTGGTCGCTCCAAGGTTGGGACTGGCAATGAAGGCATCGAGCGTCACGCGCACGTTTTCGCGCCACGCATTGGCGCTCAGCCGCAGGGTGGCCGCACCCGCATCGCCTACGATTGCAGCATCGGCCGCAATCTGATTCACGGGAGAGACGGTGCTCTGGCCGCCACACGCGAGGAGCGAGGCCAACATCACAGAGGAACCAATGCGCAAGGTGATCATGCGCGGCACGCTACACAGACCATGTAGCAGTGCGTACAAGAACACGAAACGTTGCGGCGTCAACCATGTGACGCGCGCAACGTAGGCAAGGCAAGTGGCTTCTACTTGGCGGCGAGGGCGGTTTCGATTGCCGTCTTCAGCTCCGGCCCCTCGGGCTTTGTGGTGCTTGGAAATGTGGCCACCAGGCGGCCGTCTTTGCCCACCAAGTACTTGGTAAAGTTCCACGCCGGCTCGGGCAATTCGCTGCTGATAGCGGCATAGAAGGGCTGCGCTTCCCCGCCTTTGACATGGCCTTTTTTCATCATCGGGAAGGTCACGCCGTAGGTGGTACTACAAAAGCTGCGAAT
>JAYWGI010000472.1:0-13617 GCA_043779025.1 Myxococcales bacterium | reverse complement strand
TCAGTGCTTTGGTCACAGCCACCACAAGCTGCACTTTGCCCGCTGTGACGGAGGTTACCAGCACGGCTGCATTGCCCAGCTTGTCCCGAAGCTGCTCTGCAAGCACCCGGTGCGCCGCGGCATCGAGCCCGTCGACGCGTACGGCCAGCGCACGGCCGCCCGACACGTCAAATGCGCCCGCCGTCAGATCGCGGTCACCACCGCCTGAACCGCCCAGCGCCAACGCGCGCTTGGTATCGGTGAGCTCTTTCTCGAGAGCGCGCTCATGCGCCACCAGCTTCTCCACGCGATCCACCACCTCAGCCGGAGCGCTCTTGAGCGTTCCCGCGACGGCCGCAAGCCTGGACTCCGTTTCGCGCATGTGAGCGAACGCCGGAGCCCCCGTGACGGCCTCGATGCGGCGCACGCCCGCGGCAACCCCCGACTCCGACAAGATCTTGAAGATGGCGATGTCGCCCAGCGCACGCGCGTGCGTCCCGCCGCACAACTCCACGGAATCCGAAGTCATGGTGAGCACGCGTACGCTCTCACCATACTTTTCCCCAAACATGGCCACCGCGCCGCGTGCACGCGCCTCCTCAATTGGCAGCACCTCGGTCTCGACCAAAGCGTTTTCGCGAATCTTGGCGTTGACCAAATCCTCAATTCTGAACAGCTGTTCTTGGCTCAGCGCAGCGCCATGGCTGAAGTCGAAGCGCAAACGCCCCGGCCCCACCAGCGAGCCTTTTTGCGTCGCGTGCTCGCCCAAGGTGTCGCGCAAGGCCCAGTGCAGCAAGTGCGTCGCCGAGTGGTTGCGACGGGTTGCATTGCGGGTCGTCTCGTCGACCGAAAACTGAAGCGCTGCGCCCTCGCGAAGCTCGCCCGACTCAACGCGTGCATGATGCATGAACACGCCGAGCGGGCCCTTGGTGACGCCCGTGATGCGCACACGCAGATCGCCCGGTCCCGTGAGCATGCCCGTGTCACCCATTTGGCCACCGGACTCGGCATAGAACGGCGTGCTAGGCGCCACAAAAAGCAGTGAGTCACCCACTCCGGCAGCGACTACACGCTTGCCGGCCATAGCGAGTGCCTTGACGGTCCCTGTCGAAACGGTGTGCTCATAGCCCACAAATTCTTGGGCGCTGCCGAGGGCGTCGGCGAGCTCTCGCTGCACGAGCTCTACGGCTGCATCGCCCACTTTGGAGCCCTCGCTGCGTTCGCGCGCGGCCCCAAGCGCCGCCTCGTAGCCGGGCTCATCGACGGTGAAGCCCCGCTCCTCAGCGATAACCTGCGTAAGGTCCAAAGGGAAACCGAATGTATCATACAGGCGAAATGCCACATCCCCAGGCAGCACCGTTTTGCCTGCAGCTTGCATCAATGTGGCTTGCTCATCGAGCATGCCCAAGCCGCGCTCGATGGTCTGACGAAAGCGCACTTCCTCCTGCTCGCAGACATTGGCAATGACCTCTTTGCGGGCAAGCAACTCAGGGTAGGTCTCCCCCATCATCGTGCAAACCAACAGAGCGACCTCGTGCAAGAACGGCCTGGTGATGCCCAAGCGATGGCCATGACGGATGGCGCGGCGCATGACCCGACGGAGCACATATTCGCGCCCCGACTTGTCCGGGAAGATCCCTTCAGCTATGAGAAATGCGGCCGTGCGCGCGTGATCAGCGATGACGCGCATCGAAACATCATCGTCGCCCATGCTGGCCGTATAGAGCTTGCCCGAGATGGCAGAGGCTTTGTCGACCAAAGCGCGAAGCAAGTCGGCGTCGTAGTTGCTGGTCTTGCCTTGCAACACCGCGCTGATGCGCTCCAAGCCCATGCCGGTGTCCACACACGGTTTGGGCAAGGGTGTGAGCTTGCCCTCGGCGCTGCGGTCGTACTGCATGAAAACGAGATTCCAGATTTCCATCCAGCCCTTGCCGTCAGGTGTGGGCTCGTCGCAAAGTGTTGCAGGGTCGGCCTTGTCGCCATGGAAGAAGTGAATCTCTGTGCAGGGGCCGCAGGGGCCCGTATCGCCCATCTGCCAGAAGTTGTCCTTCATCCCCAAACCAATGATGCGCTCGTCACCGAAGCCCGTCACGCGCTTCCAGATGGCGCGCGCCTCGTCGTCGGCGCCAAGGGTGCCCTCGCCGCCGAACACCGTAATCACCAGCTTATCTGCTGGTATTTGCCAAACTTTCGTAAGCAGTGTCCATGCGTAGGTGATGGCCTCTTCTTTGAAGTAGTCGCCAAAGCTAAAGTTGCCGAGCATCTCAAACAGCGTGTGGTGACGCGCCGTAACGCCCACGTTCTCGAGGTCGTTGTGTTTGCCAGAGATGCGAATGCATTTTTGCGACGAACTCGCGCGCGTGTAAGGCCGCTTCTCTTTACCCGTAAACACGTCTTTGAACGGAGCCATGCCCGCGTTGACAAACATGAGCGTCGGGTCGTTGTCTGGAACGATACCGCCACTGGGCAACACGGTGTGGCCCGCGTCGCGGAAGAACTCCAAAAACGACGCACGAATTTGGGCAGACGAAGGATGGTTGGCAAAGATCACGCCGGTCAACATGCAGGTTGGTCTACCAAAAATTCGGGTGGAATGCCCGTTGTGTTCACACGCGCTGCCGCTACGCGATCAATTGCATGTAGAGCGCATCATAGGCGCGCGCCATAACCTCGGGGGTGTAGTGCGCGGCGTAGTCGGCGACACGCGCCTCATACGCCTGTTGTGAAGACTCAAGCGCTGTAAAAATGGCCTCGACCAGCGCGCCCGGGTTAGCGGCTGGGATTGCGATCGCCGTGCGAATTTCCTGAGTTGGCGTCCCTTGGGCCACCACCAAGGGCTTGCCCATGGCCAAGGCTTCGAGCAGCACCAGCGGCACATCGACCTTGCCGTACAAGTCGTCTACGGGGAACGCGATCACGTCGGCGCCCGCCAGCACGGCGTGCATGTCACGCACTTCGCCCAAGTGCTGTACGCCGCCTTGACCCGCGCTCTCCTCCACACCCAACGCGCGCAACTCCGAGATTACGCGCGCGCGCGCCTCGTGCGAGCGCACAGTTTTGGGCCTACACGCGTAGACAACCCGGATGCCGCGCTTGTGCAACTCGGGCGTCGCGCGCGCAAGCGTGATGGCGGCACTGGAGACCTCGTAATCGCCCGGAAACAGCACCACCCGGGCCGCCACATAGCCCATCGCCTCCTTGCCCTTGCCTTGCAAAGTGACTGCAGGCGCGGGCACGCAAGGCGGGATGACCGTGATGGGAATCGTCACGCCGGCCGACACGAAGCGCTCGCGCATCCAATCGCTGAGCACTACCAAGTGATCACCAAACAAGCATTGCTCCAAGTCCTCGAAAGACTTGGGTGCACTCGCGATGGTTTGCACGACCTTTCCCTTCCAGCCCAGCGCACGGCGAGCCCCAACGGCCAAGCGGGCCGCGTGAGCGCTGCGCAGATTGGGCGCAAACACGAAATGCCAAAGTGCCGCACGACCAGCCGAAGGTGCAAACATAAGATGCAGAAGCACGCTCACATTGGCACGGAGTCCGGGCGCGAAGCCGCCGCTTGCAGAATACACAGGATGCGAAACCACTCCCGCCAGCGGCGCAGCAAGAGTGGTCATCACATGGGACTGTGCAGACTGCACATGCTGCGCCAGGTCGCGTGTGAGGTTCTTTGAGCCGTCATGCCACGGAGGCACCAAGGGCTTTGACACATAGAGTACAGCAGGTTTTGTGCTGTGCTCTGCGGGTTCACGCTGCGCCATCAGAGCAAGCTTTTGATCTCGCTCTCGACCTCGAGCTCTTCGCCGTCTTTGTAGCCGATGTGTACGAAGCGTACGACGCCAGCCTTGTCGATGACGTAGCTGCCGGGCATGGTTGGAGGCGCGAACTTGTCGGCTGCGGCCTTTTCCTTGCCGTCCCAAGCTACTGGGAATTTGATTTTGTGCGCCGTGAGGAATGCCGCAATGACGCCCTTGTCGTCGTCTACGTTGATGCCCACGAACACCGCTTGCGAACCGTATTTTACGGAGAGCTCTTGCAGCTTAGGGAGCGACTTTTTGCAAGGCTCACACCACGTGGCCCAGAAGTCGACGACCATCACTTTACCCTTGCCCGACGCATTGTTGAGTGTGCCCTTCCCGTTCACGCGGGCAAGCGAAAACGCGGGGGCGGGCTGACCGATGAGCGGGTGTTTCGAATCTTCTTTCTTAGGCTCTTCCTTCGCGGCTTCCGCTGTTGCCGGAGTGTCCGTCTTGGCCGCTTCAGGCTCCGCCGCGGGCTTGGGCGTACCTCCACAAGCGAAGATGGTTGCCGAGAGCAAAGTGGCCAGTGCGATATGCTTCATGGAGACAGTGTACCACGCCCGATTTGCCAGAGGCCAAGTGGGCCCGGTGTTTTACGTAAAAGACTTTGGGTCACCTACCTCAGCGCCCGATCCAGCGCCTGCGAGAGCGTGCCCACATGCGTGCATCCTGCAAGCTTGATACCTGCGTGCAGCGGCGCGACGACTTCGGCAAAGCCCATCGCGTGCGCCTCGGCCACGCGCTCCTCCGCGCGTGAGCTAGGGCGCAACTCGCCTGCAAGCCCTAGCTCGCCAAACACCACGAGCTCGTCTGAGACCGCGCGGCCCAAATGACTGGAGGCCACCGCAAGGGCAATGGCCAAGTCGGCGGCGGGCTCGTCCACGTACAAGCCGCCGACCACGTTGACGAACACATCGGCGCGGCCGAACACAAGGCCCGCCTTGCGCTCAAGCACGGCCAAGATCATGGCCACGCGCTGCGAATCGGTGCCCGAGGCCACACGGCGCATCGAGCCCGCGTCCGGGTGCGTGACCAGCGCTTGCACCTCGGCCAGCACGGGGCGCTGTCCGCTACAGGTTGCAGCCACCACACTTCCCGCTTGTCCCTTAGCGCGGCCTTGCAACATGAGTCGGCTGGGCGAGTCTACCGGCGCGAGGCCCATGGGGCCCATCTCGAACACCCCGAGCTCGTTGGTGCCGCCATAACGGTTCTTGAGCGCGCGCACGGTGCGTAGCGGATGACCGCGTTCGCCCTCAAAGGCGAGCACCGCGTCCACCAAATGCTCAATCACTTTGGGCCCTGCGATGGTGCCGTCTTTCGTCACGTGGCCGACGAGCATGCAGGCGACGTTTTCGCGTTTGGCGTAGTCGATAAGGGCGGCGGTCACCTCGCGCAACTGCCCCACCGAACCGGCGTAACCCACCAAGCTTTCGCTGCGTAGGGTTTGCACGCTGTCGATAACCATCACGCGCGGATGGTGCTTTTTTGCTGCCGAAAGTGCCTGCCCCACATCGGCGGTGATGAGCAGCGAGATGTTCGGATGAGCCGCGCCCAGCCTGCGAGCGCGCGCCGCGATCTGCTCCGCGCTCTCCTCCCCCGACACATAAAGCACCTCGGCGCCCATCGCAGCGACGGAGGCCAAGACCTGCAGGAGCAAGGTGCTTTTGCCGATGCCGGGCTCGCCGCCTAGCAGCACCACGCCGCCCGGAACCATGCCGCCGCCCAGCACGCGATCGACCTCGCCAATCCCCGTGCTGAGACGCTCGGTGTGCTGCTGGCCCACGGCATCGATGCGCACCGGTGCGCCGGACGCACCCGCGGCCGTTCCCCCCTTGGCTTTGGCTACCGGGATGTCGCCCACCTCCTCCACCATACTCTCCCAGGTTTGGCAGACCACGCAGCGGCCTGTCCAACGTGAGGACTGCGCGCCGCAAGATTGGCAGACGAAAACGGATTTAGATTTGGCCATGAGTGCTCTTCGGCAGCGCCGCGAGCCAGTTGCGGAATATGTCGAAGCCGTCCACCAAAAGCGCGAGCGACGTGAATTCGTTGGCCTGGTGAGCCTGCGCGTTGATGCCAGGGCCAAAGTTCACGGCCGCGATGCCCGCAAGGCCAAAGCGTGCGACGTCCGTCCATGCTTGTTTGCGCTCTACACCTTTCGCGCCTGCAGCCACCAGCGCTTGGGTAAACGGATGCGCGGCATGAGGCATGGCACTGGGGCTCTTGTCTGTAAACTGCACGCTCCCCTCGCCGGCCACCAAGGCCTCTACATCTGCGCATGCTTGTTCGATGCTGGTGCCTGGCGCAAAGCGATGGTTGAGATTGAGTGTGAAGCTGTCGGGCACCACGTTGCGTCCGCGCCCACCGTCGTTCGCGCGGGTCACGCTGGTCACCGTGCGGAACGTGAGTCCGTCAACCACATGCTCAATGGGCGCAAGTGCGGCCAAGCGCGCGAGCAAGGGCGCGGCTTTGAGCACTGCGCTCTCGGCCTCCCACGGACGAGCGCTGTGGCCCGTTCGCCCGGAAAATTGCACTGTGGCGTGCAAACTTCCGCAGCAACCGAGCTGCAAAACGTTGTCGGATGGCTCAAGGCATACGGCGTAGTCAGCACTTGCAACCTCCGCGTCTTCGGCGAGCACACGGCCAAGCTCATTGGCGACAAACGGCCCCTCCTCGGAGGCGTAAAACACCAAGCTTACCGATACATGTGGGGTGCACGCAGTGATAAGCTCAAACATTAAAGCCAGGCCCGACTTCATGTCCGAGGAACCGCTGCCGTAGATGCGATCGCCCTCGATGCGCGGCGTGCCGTTCTCGGTGCGCACCGTGTCTGTGTGGCCGCAAAGCAAGACGTGCGGCGCGCCCGGCACGCGAGTCCACGGCACCACCAGCGAGTGGCCATAGCGGCGCACGCGCTGCGCAATAGGTGCATGTTGCAAGCGGGCCTCCAGCGCATCGGCGATGCCGCGCTCGTCGCCCGTATGCGACGGCACGCGCAGCAGCCACAGCAGCGTTTCTGCCAAAGAAGCTGATTGGGATTTCGCTCGGCTATTCATACGGGCACCGAGAAATCGCGCAGGGCGTCATTGAGGCTGGTCTTTTCATCCGTACTGGCTTTGCGCTGCCCGATAACCAGCGCGCATAGCACGCCGTAGTCGCCGGCCGGAAAGCGCTTTGTGCGCGTGCCCGGTATCACCACGCTGCGCTCCGGCACGTGACCCTTCCACTCGCGCGGCTCGGGTCCCGTCACGTCGATGATCGTCGTACTCGCAGTGAGCACCACCCCGGCGCCGATCACAGCGCCCGCGTGCACATGCACGCCCTCCACAACGATGGCGCGTGAGCCCAAAAAGCAGCCGTCCTCGATGATCACGGGCGCGGCTTGCGGCGGCTCGAGCACACCGCCGATGCCGACGCCTCCGGACAAATGGCAATTCTTGCCGACTTGCGCGCAGGAGCCAACCGTGGCCCATGTGTCGACCATGGTACCGGCGCCCACGTAGGCGCCGATGTTCACATAGGCCGGCATGATAACCACACCTCGCTCGAGGAAGGAGCCGTAGCGCACGGCTCCAGGCGGCACCAAGCGCACGCCTGCCTCGGCGAGCCCTATTTTGAGCGGAATCTTGTCGTGAAACTCCATGGGCCCGGCCGTATGTGTGCTCATCCCGCGCAGGCCGAAATACATGAGAATTGCCTGCTTTACCCACGTATGGGTGATCCACCCATCCATCTCCGGCGAGGCTACGCGCAGGCGGCCTGCATCGAGCTCGGCAAGTGTTGCGAGCACGGCCTCGGAATACCGTGCATCTTGCAGCAAGGTGTGATCGGCATAGGCGGCTTCAACCAGCGGCTGCAACGTGTGGCTCATGTCCCGTTAAATACGACAACGCGGCCGTTCTTGCAGTGAAGAACGGCCGCGTTGTCGAAGAAGTGTGGCTTCAGCCGAAGAAGTACTTGATCTCGATGGCGGCGTTCTCGAGCGAGTCGGAGCCGTGCACGGCGTTCTCGCCGATGCTTGCAGCATACAGCTTGCGGATGGTGCCAGCATCCGCATTGGCTGGGTTGGTAGCGCCCATGGCGGTGCGGTAGTCGGCCATGGCGTTCTCTTTCTCGAGAACCGCGATAACAACTGGGCCGCGCGACATGAACTCGCACAGTTCGCCGAAGAAGCCGCGCTCCTTGTGCACAGCGTAGAAGCCTTCGGCGTCGGCAAGCGACAGCTTCTGCTTCTTGAGCTCTACGATTTCGAAGCCCTTACCCTCGAGCAAGGCCAAGATGTTGCCGGCGTTCTTGGCTTCGACGGCGTCGGGCTTGATGATGCAGAGCGTGCGTTCTTTGGACATGGAAAACTCCTGATGTTCAGAGCCCGTGCGCGGGTATCGCGCGACTGCCGGCCCGTGACTTGGGCGCTGTGTAGCGCGTGCGGGCAAAGGGTTCAATGGTGGATCGCGCCTATTGCGCATCCAGCGCGAAGGACACGTCCAGCGGCTCCACTACGCCAGGGCCGCTCACGCGCACATTCACGCCGCCGGGGTTGTGCGCGCAGAGCACGTTGCCCTCAAGGGTAGCGTCACTCCCCCCTGGTGTGGTGAGCGCAAACGTGGCCTCGGGGACCAACCCGTAAACATGCCTTCCCTCGGCGCGATAGACACCAACAGGGGTCAGCGTGCGGCACGCCATGGCCTTGTTGAGCATGGCGTACTCGGGCTGCAAGACAGCAGGCTCCACCCGTAGAAAATCTTTGCGCAAGGTGGTCACAGGCGTGCGGCTCAAGTCATAAACATGCAGCCTATTGGCAGACGGATAGGCTTTTCTGCCCGCCACAGCGAGCAGCGAATAGGTACCCGGGGCAGAGGCAACCAGCGCGCGTTCACCGGCCGCGTTGCCGCCCAAATGGGTGTGCTTTGCGGGCATCGCGACCAGTTCCAGTGAGGCCATGTGCACAAACCCGCGCGTGCCGATTTTGGTGTTCACGGTGATGGGCGACGACAGGCCCGTGCCCACGGCCTCCAATGTGAAGCGAGGCTCGAGGCCCAGCTCGGTGCCATCGACCTCGGCGCTCGCGGCGCCCACTGCAGCGCCCCAATGCGCGCGCAGTTTGGTCTCGCCCACCTTGGTGCCAAAGAACGCGAACCCGGGGCAACGTTGCCCCGCAAAGGGCGCGAGTGGCTGCAGCATGGCTTCGGCGCCAGAGAAGCGAACGTCGGCCTCGGGCGACAACATTGTCTTGGTCCCCTCTTTGGATATGTATGCAACTTGCACGCAGCTGTAAAGCCCTTGGGTAACGAGAAGCTCGGTGAGCTCCAGCGTGCCGTCCTGTGGAGGCGCGAGCATGGAAAACGGAACAGGGGCCAAAGCTGTGCTGCGCGCCGTGCTGTAGCATCCCGCAAGGGCCGAGACCGCAAACACCAAAGCCAGGTGCTTCAAGAGTAGTTCGCGGCAAGGTGCAAGGTAGATGGCGTTCATGGCGGGACTCCAAGGTTGTGGCGGGGGTGTCTGGCCACGTGAGGAAAGTGTTCGCCGGCTATGGGCGCCGGTCGGCCCGAAAGAGCTCATGCAAACGTTGTGAAAGGCAACCAGCGAGCGCCGCGTGAGTCTGCTAAGCCGGTCCGTGTCATGGCCGTGATCGTCACCGTCCCCGCAGTTGAGACGTGGCGCGCTTTGCTCGCCCCAAAGCGCGCATTGCCGATGCTCGGCTTGGTGGTGCCGCTACTGCTCGCGCAATGGCACCTGAGCGTCGACCATCGCAGCACGTTGGGTGACGTCGCGTTGAGCGTACTCTTCGCGATCACTGGGCCGCTCGCTTGGCGCACGCTGTTTCGAAGATCGCACGGTCTCGTGGGCGACGGTATTCGCCTGGCGATGTTCATCGGTTATGCCGCGTTTGCAGTTCTTGGCTGCGCCTACGTGATTCCGGGCCTTGTAGGCGAAGGCCGAGCGCCTGGCACCAGCCCCTACCTCTTGGGCGTTTCGCTGGCGCTCTTTGTTTTCGGCAGCTGGGGTCTGGCCCGCGACATAGGCGCCGAGCAAAGGCTGCTCGCCGCAGACGAGCGCGCAGCACACCTGGCCAGAGAGACCGAGCACGCGCAGCTGATGGCGCTGCGTGCGCACTTGGATCCGCATTTTTTGTTCAATACGCTGAACGCAATTGCAGAGTGGTGCCGTGAGGACGGCAAAGTCGCGGAACAAGCGATTTTGCAGCTCTCGGAGCTGCTGCGCGACTTGCTTGTGGCGGTAAAAGTGCCGAGCTGGCCCCTCTCGCGTGAGCTGGCGTTGGTGCAGCGATTGTTCGCGATGCACGCGCTACGCGACGCCTCCGCAGTACAGTTGATATTGCACACCACCCGTGCATCGAGCACCCACCAAGTGCCGCCGATGGTGGTGCTGTTGCTTGCGGAGAACGCCCTGAAGCATGGCGCGGGCAAAGGCCACCGCGGCACGGTGGACCTGCATGCGGCGACGATTGCAGGTGCGCTGCACCTGAGCCTAGAGAATCCCGGCCTCTACGCTGGGCCGCGCGCAGGCAGCGAGGGCTTGCCCTTCTTGCAGCGACGTCTTGAAGCCGTCTACGGAGGCCACGCACACTTTGAGATCCGCGGCGTAGGCGACCGAACGCGTGCGGCCTTGGTGTTACCCGAGTTTCCCGGTCTTCGCTCCGAGGTGCAGGCATGAGCGTATTGCCAGTGCTGCGCGTGCTGGTCGCTGACGACGAAGAGACGGCCCGCAAACGAGCGATTCGACTGCTCAGCGAACTGGGCGGCATTGAGATTGTTGCGCAATGCACTCATGGTCTGGAGGTACTGCGCGAAGCGGCGGCGACCTCACCCGACATGCTTTTGCTAGACGTAGACATGCCGGGGCTTAGTGGTCTGGAGGCCGGGAAATTGCTCGCTTCCGGGCCTTGGAAGGTTGTGTACTGCACGGCCCACAGCGAGCACGCCGTGGCGGCGTTCGAGCAGGGCGCAGCGGATTATTTGGTCAAGCCCTTGGCGCTAGAGCGGCTCGCCAAAGCTGTAGAACGCGTACGCGCGCAACTTGGGTCAGGCGCTGCGCCCGCGGTTTCTGTGGGAGTGTCGGTGCAATACGCACCGATTGCCATACCTACCCATGAGGGTGTGCGATTGCTTGGGCCGCACGACATCAGCCACGCAGTGATCGAGGGCGAATTGGTCCGTATCCACACGCGGACCGAATCGCTGCTCAGTGACATGTCGCTGCAGGCGCTGGAGTCCAAGCTGCCGCAGGGGCTGGTCGATCGCGTGCATCGCAAGGCGTTGCTGAACTTGTCGGAGGTGCTCCGCTTGGAGCCCTGCGCATCGGGCGGCTACGACGCGCACACGCGCTCCGGGCACGTGGTCGAGGTCTCGCGCCAAGCCGCACGCGAGCTGCGTGTGCGGCTTGGGCTGAGGTAGTTCTAGAACGAGGAGCCGCCGAATCGCCGGCGGTAGCCTTGCTGCTTGTTCGGGCTCCAGTCGGGGATCGACGCGGTTGCCAAGTCCACGTAGGCCTGCTGCGCGGCAAGCCACTCGCTTGGCTTGAGTCCGAGGTCGTCGCCATACTCGCGATTGAAGGCTGTTGTTCTCTTTAGGTGGCAATAGTCGCCCACATCCGGGTGGTTTCGATCGTGGGTCAGCCACGAGAGGCCCAACATCGCGCGAACCCCTTCGCTCACCGTCGAATCCAACGAGCCAAGCAACGGCAGCAAGGCCGGCGATGCTTCGACCCGCTGGCTTAGCTCCACGACATGAATCAGCGGGCGCATGTCGCCAGCTTGAATGCGCGCGACGTCATAGCGGGCCGCCAGCTCATAGGTTGGCGTGAGTACGTAGCCGGCAACCCCCGCCGCGCACAGCACATACCCTCGCAGAACCAGCCACCAAAACGCGCGCCCCTGGCGGACCATTTGCGCGACACTGAGGACGCCTCCTACCACCACCAACGCTCCGGCCAGCCCGACAAAGTGCAGGTCTGCAAGCCCTATCCAGTGCACGTGAATTTGCATTCGTCGCAGCACGGAGAGAGAGAGCATCAGGGTCTCCGCAAGCCAACCATAGGCAAGCACGCGCACGTTGCCAACAAGGGAGCCCATGAAGGACAGCCCGGCCACCACGATGCCGACAAGGACCGATGCCCCGGCCAGAACGCGGGCTCCCTCGTGCGCGTAGTCTTGTGTGTCCATGCCGGAGGGCGCTCGGCCATGCCACAAGTACGGCGCGTCGATCACCATGAACAAAGCAAACAAGGCAATGAGCGCAACCAGCAGGTTGCGCGCCACCTGGGTGTGCCTCGGGGCTTCGTGCGGGCGCTCGTCACATGCGTTTTGCACCAATGTGAGCACGCGCGTTGCTCCAGGGGTGGGAACCAACGCGGCGGAGATCAGCCAGCCAAATGCCAGCCAGATGGCGAACCGTGCGGGGTTGGGTAGCACGTGCCAAAGCGCGACAAGAGCCGCCATGACATGGTTAAAAAACGCATGGTTGGCGCTCGAGAGTAAAGTTGCAAACACCAGTACACCAATGCCGGGCACGAGCAGGGCACCGGCTTCCGACGTGCGCAACCAGGGGCCCACACGCCTACCTACGCCGCCAAAGAACGCTCGGACGATTGCGGCCAATCGAGGCCAGCCGCGCGTGAGCACCAGCCACGGAGCCAGCATTGCGGCGCTCACCCCCACGCTCGAGACCACCGCCATAAGTGCGATAAGTATCGCCGCCAAGGCAGACAATCCTACGCCGATGTCGAAGCAGTAGGCCGAACGCGCGGCAAATCCAAGCAAGAGCAAGCTACTCCATGCCGGGGCAACGTTGCGCCCTGTCACCCATGCGTGCACATTGCATGCGATGAGAACCACGAGCAAAAGCGCTGCAACGGCGTAGCCGCCCGTGCTGTATCGCCACAGCGCCGTATCCGCGGCAACGACCAAAACCGCGCACAGCCATCGTGTGCGCGTGGGTACATCTTGCAGTGGGTCGCCACGCTTGGGCGCAGGCTCGGATGGCGATTCAGACGGCTGTTCTGACGTGGAACGGGGGTTGGTCTCGGGACTGTGCAACGGCGGTTGCTCGGAAGGCGGAAGGTGCATATGCACCTTCTTCGCCTGCGCCGGTGGGGTCTGGAGGATTGCCTTGGTGAACGGTCGCAGAGCCCGGCTGAGCGGTCGCTTTGGGGCTCAGTGGATGTCAGGCTTCCACACTGACGTCACGGCGCAGACGGTCCCCAGCACTTCTACCAACGAGAAGGTCCCCAACAATACCATCGCATAGCGACTCCGGTACAATCCCACGACGACCGCAAGCACTCCTAAAACGACGCCGGCGGGTATGCAAAGAAGGCCAATTACCAGGAGAATACTTGAATAGAACAAGCCGCACACAGCCAGCGCGATGCCGAGCGGGGGCAGCAACGGCGCTGCGAGCGACCACGCTGGGAGCCCTCCGCGCCAATGATCATAACGCTTGAGAAGTTGAGCGTCGGTCGTGAAACGCGTCTGCGCCGCGCGAGCGTCGAAGTCGGAAGGTACCTTTGGCGTTTGGTCGTCGTGTTGCATGCGACAGCCTCTGCTCGATGTCGCCCTCCCCTCCACGCAATGCAGCGTGAACGGTCGCAGAGCCCGGCTGAGCGGTCGCTTTGGGGCGTTTGGTTGCGCCGCGTTTTGAACGACCGCGTTTGCCTATTGTTCTTGACCTTTTGCCGCCCGCGGGCGAGAACGTCGCCCTTGTCGCCGATGTAGCTCAGGGGTAGAGCAACGGTTTCGTAAACCGTAGGTCGTGGGTTCAATTCCCACCATCGGCTCCAGCAGACCTGCAGTGACGCAGCCGAGGCTCACACCCAC